>CAZZYX010000015.1:0-20358 GCA_964658485.1 uncultured Acetobacteraceae bacterium
GCGCTGCCGGTGCCGGCGGCGCTGCCGGAGCGGCGGCTGCGGTCGCCGGGACTGGCGCAGCGGGAGTGGCAGGCGTGCCTGTTGCCGCGTCGGCAGGCGGCGCCAAATGATCGATCAGTTCGCCCAGCGCGGCGTGCACTCCCTGCACCCGGTCGATCAGCCGCCCCGGAGCATCGCCGCCGATGCCGCCCGGCGCCAGCACGCGCGAGGCAAGATCGGCCGGGCCGCCGGTGACGACATCGTAGACCAGCGGTTGATACGCCGCCCACTGCGTCGCCAGGCTCAGCACGAAACCCAGCCGGATCGCGGAAAACACGCCTTCGCGAATAGTCATCTGCCCGCCCAGCAACAGGCGATAGCCGATCAGCGCGACATAGATCGTCAGCAATCCGGACAATGCCATGCCGAACCCGGTTCCCGGCCCCAGCGCGCGATAACCCTCCACGCCCAGCGCCAGGCTGTGGCAATCGACGAAGTTCACCACCTGGCTGACGTAGGGACCGGTTGGATCGAACGCGGGGCAACTCGCCATCACGCCACCGCCAGCAGTTCGGGCAGCCAAGCCGCCGGATCGTCGCCGGTGCGGGCGCGGATTTCATCGAGCAGGCGTACGGCGCGCTCGCGGCCGGACAGGATCGTCAGCAATTCATCCTCGCCCGCCAGATTGAGCCGCACCACCACGCTGTGTTGGCCGTGCTTGACCAGGAAGCAATGCGCGCTGTCGGGCAGGGTGCGGATCAAGTCGTATTCGTGCCGGGACAGGCCGAAACCCTCGATATAATCCTGCGCCTGCGCCTTGGGATTGGCGGTGAAGATCTGCGTCGCCGACTGTTCGACAATGGCGCTGGCGATGCGGCTCGACAGCGCATCCTCGGCGTTCTGGGTAACGAAACCGACCACACCGTTGCGCTTGCGGATGGTTTTTTCCCAGTCGCGGATGCGCGCGACGAAGATTTCGTCGTCCAGCGCCTTCCAGCCTTCATCGACGACGATGATCGACGGCGTTCCATCGAGCCGTTCATCGACGCGGTGGAACAGATACATCATCGCCGGGGTGCGCAGCAGCGGATCGTCGAGAATCCGGGTCATGTCGAAGCCGACGGTGTCGTTCGACAGATCGACCGCGTCCTCGGCATTGTCGAACAGCCAGGCATGCTCGCCTTCGCCCCACCACGAGCGCAGCCGGGCGTGGAGATCGTGCGCATGCGGGCGATGACCGCCGCGAAAAAGTTCGACGAAGCTGCGTAGCCGGCGATAAGCGGGCGGGGCGACGAAATTGGCGTCCACCGCGTCCTTGATCTGCTGCTGCTCGGCGGAATCGAGTGGCTCGCCGTCTCCCATCGCCAGCCGTCCGACCCAATCGATCAGGAAACGGCGGTTTTCGGGGGTGTCGGCCAGCTGCAGCGGGTTGAGGTGGCTGGGCGTGCCTGGCCGCAGCACGTCATAGCCGCCGCCGATCGCGCGGATGAACAGTTCGGCGCCGCGATCCTTGTCGAAGAAGACGATACGTGGGTGGAACCGCCGCGCCTGCGCCAACAGGAAATTGACGATCACTGTCTTGCCTGACCCCGATGGGCCGATGACGGTGAAATTGCCCAGATCGCCATGGTGGAAATTGAAGTGGTACGGTCCGGCGGCGGTGGTCTCGAACAATGTCACCGCCGGCCCCCAGTGATTGCCGGCAGCGCGACCCAGCGGGAAATTGTGGCTGCTGGCGAAGCTGGCGAAATTGGCCGAGCCGATCAGCGCGCGCCGCGCGATATGCTTGAAATTTCCGGGGAATTGCGCCCAGAACGCCGGCTCCAGGCCGATTTCCTCGCGGACCGAGATGATGCCGAGGTCGGTCAGCGCGGCCTGCACTTCGGCCACCCCGGCATCGACTTCGGCCTGGTCGTGGCCGCGTACCATGATCGTCAGATGGTGTTCGCCAAAGGCGGCGCGACCGGCGGCGGCATCGTCCTTGGCCTGCGACAATTCGTCGCGCAGGCTGACCGCCTCGTCATCCGAAGACCGCATCCGGCGCAGCGCCAGGTTCATCCGGCCCAGGCCCACCTGCCGGTCGACAAAGGCAAAACTCTGGCTGATCACGAGCTCGATCGGGATGCGCAGCAAGTCGTCGAGCATGCCGGGAGTCGTCTGGCCCGGATAGTCCTTGACCGAAATCATCGCCGCCAGCGCGCGCGGCGCTTCGCCCGTGACGCCCAGCTCTAGCGTGTCCAGCCCGAAACTGACCCGGCGATAGGGCAGGTATTCGCCGGCATCGCCATGCGGCAGGCGCACCGGTCGCAGTTCGGCATTGTAGATCGCCGAGAGGAATTCGAGCACCTCCGAGCACGGCCCGCCCGGTGTGTCGTAGACCGCCAGCAGGCGTGGGCCATAGCTCGCCATGCCGGACATCAATTGATCGCCCGCCGCTTCCAGCGCGCGACATTCGGCAGCGACAATTGCGTCGTCATTGTCCCCGGTGGCTCCGGTTCGGCCGAACAGCCCGGCCATGCGGTCGACAATCCCCGCCCGGCCGGGCATCGGCCGGCGGATCAGGGTAACGAACAATTCGTTAGCGTACAACTTGCGCGTGGCCAGCCGGTCCTGCCAGATCGCATCGAGGTGCTGGCTGAAGGGATCCGCGAAATCACCCGCGCCGCCCGGCTGGACGCGGCGGCGCAGGACATGGTGGTAAATCGCGAACCGCGACGAGCCGATCGCCCGCAGGCTGGCATCGCGCAACGCCTTGCGATAGTTGAGATCGTCGCTGTCCGCCGTCTCGAACAGCAATCCACTCAATTGCATCACCATCATCAGCGTGCCGTCGCGCAGCGTGACGATCCGGTCGCTGACGTGGTGGCCATAGGGCAGGCGGCTGCCGGCGGTCTGTTCCCGGTCGAACTTCGGCAGCGCCCGGTTCGGGTCCGCTTCGTTCGAGGTCGGTCGGTTCCGGCTTGGCCGCTTCACGCCCGGTAGGAGTTGCATCGCCAGAACCCGAAATTCCGCACGCGCGGGCAGCGTGTCACGCGCACCAGCCAGATATCGAAGATGCGCGGCTCGCGCAGGCACGCGGCAAAGCCGATCAGGTGCATGATCAGCGCGAAGGCCACCACCCAGACCGACCGAAAGATCAGGAACGCTTCCGTCGAGAATACGAAATTGATCACGAAGAATGTATAGGTGACGCCCGCGAACATCTGCGGCCGGGTCAGCGCGACGAACAACGCATCGCGGTCCAGCCCCCCGTCGGCCATTTTCTAATACCCGCCGGCAGCGGTTGACTGAATCCCCGCGACGATACTGGCCGCGCCGAACAGGATAAAGCAACCGAGGATCACGGTCAGGCCATAGCGCCAGTTCATCCGCCCGGTGAGCATCATGAAACCTACCACCGCCACCGCGATCACCGCCGCAACCGTCGCGACCGTTCCCAGCAGCGTGCCTTGCAGCCAATGCATCGCGCCGACGATCGGACCGGAACCTGCAGGGTCATAGGTCTCGTTTTGCGCCAACGCCGGCTTGCTCATTGCGGTCAGCACGACCGCGCCTGCAAATCTCTTCCAACCGGTGTTCATTCCAACCAGACTATTCTCCGCAACGTTCCTGCGCAATCTGTTTTGTGCCCGGATTGTGCCCGGTGCGGGCCAGTTCGCTGATCCGCATACGCAGTGGCGCATCGCCGCCGGCGCTAGCGCGTTGAAACATTGCGGCTGCAGCTTCCCGACAGCCCTGTCGCAACAACTCGACGCCGTGATTATATTGCCCGCGAAAATAGCCGCCCTCGGCAGAACGGCGATACCACAGTGCGGCGGCGGCCGGTTCGCGCGGCGTACCCCAGCCTTCCTCCAGGCAGCGTCCGAGCAGGTTCATCGCGCGAGGGTGGCCAAGCCGCGCTGCGCGTTCGTAATGGATGATCGCCGCGCCCCGGTCTTGAGCGATGCCGCGCCCATCGAACAGCATATTGGCCAGATTATACATTCCCCAGCTGTCGCCCGAGGTGGCGGCGCGGCGATACCAGAACACCGCTGCGACCGGGTCGATCGCGGTGCCCCAGCCCAGTTCATGGCAGCGCCCCACCATGTTGCGGGCCTGACCCGCGATCTCCGGGGACTCGTGGCGCGCCGCCCTGACGAACCAGCGCAGCGCCATCGTCTTGTCCTGGCATCCCCCGGTACCATCGAGCAGCATCCGGCCCAATTGCAATTGCGCGGTGGCCATGCCGCAGGCCGCTGCCGCTTCGAGCCATGGCGCCGCCGCCTCGGGATCGCCGCCGAAGATATCCGCCAGTTCGGCAGCGGACATGGCATTCAACCTGGCCATGCGGCGGCAATGATCCTCCGCACGAACGATCCCGGCGATCGACCGGGTGAGATCCGGCGTCATGCCGGTCCCCGTTCGCGGCGCAGCGCGGGCGAAGCCGGCATCAGTACTTGATCGCGGCGGTGAACAAGGCGGTACGGCCCGGCGAGGGAATGACATGATTTTCCTCGGCATTGGCGTAGTAGCTGTTCTGCCAGGCCAGCTTGTCGAACAGGTTATTGACGTTGACGCGCAATGTCAGGTGGCGGTTGATGGTCCAGGCGGCCATGGCATCGACGATGACATAGCTGGGCAGCGTCGCCTGCTCGGCATAATCGGCATAGCGCTTGCCGACATAATTACCGCCCACGCCCAGTTCGAACTGATCGGAAAACTCGTATTCGGTCCATAGATTGACCGCATTGCGCGCGGTATTGGCCAGTTGCTTGCCGACGTTGGCGCTGGCACTCGAAGCGATCGTCTTGCCGTCGAGATAGGTATAGCCGGCGGTAATTTCCCACTTCGCGGTCAGGTGGCCGGCAATGCCGAGTTCCAGCCCGGTAACCCGCTGATTGCCCGCCAGCACCAGTTGCGTCGGATGATCGGGATCGGTGACCTGGGCGTTGTCGATCTGGGTACGAAACAGCGCCGCGGTGGTGACCAGCCGGCCATTCAGCCAGTCCAGCTTGGCGCCCAATTCATAGCTTTTGGCGATGACCGGGGCGAGGTTGGCGGTCCGGGCATTGAGCGAAAGCGCTTCGGCCGAGGGATCGAACGACGTGCCGTAAGAGAAATAAAAGCGCTGGTGGTCGGTCGGCTTCAACACCACCGAGGCACGCGGACTCCATTCGTGATCGACATGATCGAGCGGTTGCAGCGAGGATGCCGGCACCCCTGCCATCAGCGCCGATGCCCGGTAATGCGCGGCAAACCGGTCATAGCGCAAACCCCCGGTTACATCGAACAACCGGCCGATATGCACCGTGTCGATGAGGTAGGCTGCCGATCCGTAGGCAGTGGTGACGCCGCGAGTCCGCGCCTGCTCGGTCGGTGAGGCCTGGTACGGATCGGGGTTGAGCAGCGGTGTTGCCGGGGTTTCGCCGGATTCGCCGAAGGGGTTGACGAAGCGCACCGCGACATCACGTTCGCGACTGAATTCGGTGCCCGCGACCAGGGTATGCGCCAGCCCGAAAGTGCTGAATTTCGCGGTCAGGTCGGTCTGGTCGGTCAGGTTGGTGCGATGGTCCTGGCTCGAGGGAGAGTCGCGACCGACCAGCACGTCGGACAGCGGCGTGCTTGCTCCCGGTGCGCCCGAACTTCCCGAATAGCCGAAGTTGGGCCCGTTGAAGCGGTTGAAATTGGTATAATCGCCATAGCGCAGGGTGTTGGAGATGGCCACGGAACCGGAGAATTCATGGCGATAGCGTGCCGTGCCAATGTTGACGACGCTGCGGAAACGATCCGAGGCCAGCCCATAATCCAGGTTGCGCGGTACTTTCGCGGGGGCATCGTTGATGATCGGAATGCCGACATCGGGGATGTCGTTTTCTTCCATGTGGTAATATTCCACGGTCAGGCTGTCCGGCCTGCCGATGCCCAGCGCGATCGACGGCGCGACCCCCCAGCGGTGATTGCGGACCAGGTCGCGGTCGGCAACCTTGCTGCGTTCGCCCATGGCGTTGATGCGGATCGCCGCGTCGGCTCCGATCGGCTGGTTGATATCGGCGGTGGCGCGAACCTCGCTGTTGGTGCCGCCGACCAATGTTCCGGACCAGAGCGGGGCCAGCGTCGGCGACTTCGATACCTGGTTGATCGCGCCCCCGGTCGAACCCCGGCCGAAGACCACCGCCGAAGGGCCTTTCAGCACTTCGACCGAATCCAGGTTGAAGCTGTCGCGGGTGTAGATGGCGGCATCGCGGACGCCATCCAGGAAGAAATCGTTGAAGGCCGGGAAACCGCGTAAATTGACGGTGTCGCCGCGCGCCGCGCCTTCGCCGGCGTTCAGCGTGATGCCCGGTACATTGCGCAAGGCATCCTCGAGCCGGCTGGTGGCCTGTTGCACCAGCACCTCATGACTGACGACGGTGATGCTTTGCGGCGCCTTGGCCGCGTCTTCGGCCAATTTATCGCGAGTGACCGAGCGGACCCCGTTGACGGTGATCGCGCCGGCATCGTCTTCATCGCCGTCGTTTTCCGGCAAACGATGATCGGATTGCCGGGCCATTGCGAAACCGGAGGTCAATGCGCCGCCTATTGCGGCTCCAGTAACCAGACGCTTGATCGCACTCATTGAATCACCCCCAACATTGAAACACCCCAAAAACCTGCCCGATCGCAACCGCGCCAGCTCCCGGCATGAAATGCTAATGCGACTAACTAGCAATAATGTCCATAGAGATTTTGCTGTGTCGTTCGATCATCACGTCCAATGGAGCAGGTGCGCCGGAATCTCGCCGATCCCGATGATTCTGCCAAAAAGAGCCTTAAAAGCGCCGTGGCGGACTGGTTTCCGGACGATAGGTGCGATGCGGCCTTTGCGATCGGGATTTGTCGCGCTAACGGACCATGCCTCATTATCGAAAGGATTCGCGCTACATGAACAATAGTGAACTGGCTGATACCCTCGCCACCGCCAACGACATCTCCAAGGTCGAAGCCCGCAAGCTGGTCGATGGCGTTTTCGCCGCGATCGCCGATGCCGCCGCCAAGGGTGAAGAAGTTTCGCTGAACGGCTTCGGCAAGTTCAAGGTGAAGGATACGCCTGCCCGCGAAGGCCGCAATCCTTCGACCGGCGCCACTATCCAGATTGGCGCCTCGCGCAAGCTGAGCTTCGCTGCTGCCAAGGCAGTGAAGGACAAGCTCAACGCCTGACCCGCAAACGGCTGATCATGGTGCAGCGCTCCGCGATTGCGGAACACTGCACCATGATCGATTGAAACGTCGGAGGTGACTGCGATCCTCCCGGTCTGTGTCGCCGCACTTTATCAATTCACCCGCCTGGCCGATTGTCTCGCGCTACGTGGACCGCTGGCACGTCTGTGCGATGCGGAAGGGGTCAAGGGCATTTTGTTGCTCGCGCCCGAGGGAATCAATGGCACGATCGCCGGTTCCGACCGGTCGATTGGCGTGGTGCTGGACGAAATCCGGCAATTGCCCGGCTGCAGGGATCTTGCCGTCAAGTTCGCCCGCGCGGACACTGTTCCGTTTCACCGGATGAAAGTGCGGGTAAAGCGCGAGATCGTGACCATGGGCCAGCCCGATATCGATCCGCTGGCGAGCGCCGGCACCTATGTCGCGCCGCAGGACTGGAATGCGCTGATCGCCGCGCCCGGTACTATCGTCATCGATACCCGCAATGATTATGAAGTCGAGCTGGGCAGCTTTGCCGGGGCGATCGACCCGCAAACCCGGACGTTCCGCGACTTTCCGGCGTGGTTTCGTGACCAGCGCGCGCGCTTGCTCGGCGATAGCCCGAAGCCCAGGGTCGCGATGTTCTGCACTGGCGGGATACGCTGCGAAAAGGCCACAGCTTTCCTCAAGGCCGAAGGGCTGGACGAGGTCTATCACCTGCAAGGCGGCATTCTCGCCTATCTGGAGACCGTGCCGGCGACCGACAGCCTGTGGCAGGGCGAATGCTTCGTGTTCGATCACCGGGTCAGCGTTGGCCATGGGCTGGAGCCGGGTACCCATGAGCTTTGCCATGCCTGCCGGCGTCCGGTCAGCACCGCAGACCGCGCCTCACCGCTGTTTGAAGATGGGGTGAGTTGCCCCGCCTGCCGCGCCGAGCGCAGCGATGCCCAGCGCAACGGCTATCGTGAGCGCCAGCGCCAGGAATGTTTCGCCGCCACGCGCGGCGAGACCCATGTCGGCGCCACTTCAGGATGAGTCCGCGACGGTGATGCCCAGCTATTCCGCCGGCGTCGCGGTCGCATCGAAAATGGCCTCTCGCGGCACCGGGCGGCGCATCATCAGGATCGCCAGGAACAGCACCGCGTCGAGCGCAGCGATGCCCACGAATACGCTCGAGAAGCTGCCGGTGCGGTCACGGATGATGCCGCCGATACCCGGGCCGATGGCGGCCGAAGTCGAGACCCAGGTCATCACCGAATACAGCTCAAGGCTGGCGCGGCGGCCGAAATAGTCCTGCATTAGCATCGCCGTGCTGACGTAGCTGAAGCCCAAGCCGATCCCCATGCTCACCACGAATAATCCCAGCGCGATCAAACCGGTGCCGAGCGCGAGACTCGCCGAGGCGATCGTCAGCGCCCCCAGCGACAGCAACGCCAGCCGCCGCCCGTCGATGCGCTCGCCGATCAGCCCCGCCGCCGCCGCCGCGATCGCGCCGACTATCGCCGCCGCGCTGACCAATGCGGTGGCCGAAGCCTTGGTCTGGCCACGCTCCATCAGATGCTGGAACGCAAAGCCGTGGACCGTGGTGTTGACCAGCAGGCAGCCGGTATAGGCGGCGACGATCAGCCAGAATGCAGGTGTCGCCAGTGCCGCGCGCACTGTCCATTGCTCGAGTTCGGACGTTTCATCCCCGGCGCTCACCCCGGCGCGCAGGCGTCCACCGCCGCGAGTAACCAGCATCGCCAGGCCGCCAACGATTACCGCGGCGATCGCGCAGACCACCCAATAGCTGCGCCAGCCGTGCGCGATCTCGCTGACCGCGTAAAAGAACAGCGGTCCAAATACCGCGCCAAGGCTGCCCGACGTGAAATAGATGCCCAGCGCGGTCGAGCGCCGCGCGAACATGCTGGAAATGACATGGACGCAGGGCACCGTGCCGCAGAAACAGAAGCCCAGGCCCAGCAGCGTCGCCGCGATGTGATAGACCAGTACGCTCTGTGTCGCGGCCAGGGCAACGAAGCCCGCGATCAGCGCCAGCGCGCCGAGCCCCAGCGTCAGGCTGACCCCGATCCGGCGGATAGCTATCGCCGGCAACAGGCTGGCAAGACCGCAGGCAAGCCCCAGCAGGGTGAAGCCGAAACCCGCCTGCGCCCAATCCATGTGCAAATCATCGACCATCGAGGGCAAGACCTGGCCCAGCGAATTGAAAGTCGATGCCATCAGCAGGAAATACAGCAGGCTCAGCGCTGCCAATACCCCGATCCGCGCGCGCCCGTGGAAATTCATCACACGTCTCCCCAACTCGAAAACGACCCGACGGAACCGACCCTGGTGAAACTCTTCCAGTCCCAGCCGATCGACGTGGAAAGTCGCGAGTGCGGCGAAATCATGGGCAAGGAAAGTCGCACACGAGTTTCACGAGTTCCACGCCGCGATCACGGCCTGGCTCTTCGTTAGCAACGCGTAATGGGATTGCAGCATATTGAGCGCGTCGGCGTGGACCGTGCCACCAAACGCAGCACAACCGTCCGACACCACGAAGACATGATAGTCGCGATGGAAAGCCGCTGCCGCCGTCGCATCGACGCAGCAATCGGTACTGATCCCGGTCATCACCAGCGTATCGATGCCGCGTGCGCGCAGTTGCGCATCGAGATCGGTATTATGGAAACTATCGTATTGCAGCTTCTCGATCTCGATATCGCCCGGCTCGGGGCTCACCCGATAATAGTCTTCGCCGCCGCTGCCGACGCGGCAAATCGCGCCGTCATCGGGCGTTCCCTTGCGGGCCATCCAGGTTTTCATCGCGTTGGTATCGGTTTCCGGACGAGTCATCACACGCATGAAGGCGACGGTAGCGCCGGCACGCCGAGCGGCGGCAATCAGTTCCTCGATGCGATCTATGGCGATTTCGGCCTCGGTCATATCGACGCCGTGGCGACCGATCGCGCCGCTGGCAGAGGCGAAATCGACCTGGATATCGACCACGACAAGCGCGGTCTGCTCCGGCGCGATCATGCCGGAAAGATCGGCGATATGCGGCAAGGCCTCGACAACATCAGACATGCGACACCTCCGGCACGCGCGAAGGGAACCGCTGGCGCAGTACCGGCAACACATGCTCGCCGAAGATCGGCATCGCGGTCAGGTAATCGGGGAAAATCAGCATCAGCCCGTTGAGCGAAGTCTGCTCGAAGATTTCGCTCAGCCGATCGATCACGGTTGCGGGCGTGCCCAGTACATGAGGCGTCATGAACGTCGAACGCGCCTTCTCGACGAAGGCGTTTTCCTTGCCGATCTCGGCGTCGAGAAAGCCATAGGCGCGCATCATCCCGAACAGCGCACCCTCATCGAGCCCCTCGCGATAACGTACAGCCTCCGCCTCGGCGGCGGCGTCGGTCTCGCCGAACAGGATCGTCATCATCGAATAGGTGCGGATCGCCCGGCCAATGCTGGCGGCATCCGCCTTTGCATCGTGGCTGGCGGCGGCGAGTTCGGGAATATTGCCGCCCGACAGGAACAGCGCGTCCATTTCTTCGGAGGTGAAGCGCATGCCGACCCTGGAGGTGCCGGCGCAGACCAGGAACGGGCGCGTGCTCGGCTTGGGATCGGACATGCAGTCGTCAAGATGAAAATAGCGCCCGTCCATCGTCACTGAATCCTGCGTCCACAGCGCCTTGATCGCCTTGATCCACTCGGTCGCCAGCGCATAGCGATCGTCGTGGCCGACGTTCTCGGGCCACGCGCCCATCTGTGCGAACTCACCCCTGTACGCGCCGGTGACCACGTTCAGCCCGGCGCGGCCATGGCTGATCTGGTCCAGCGTCGCCATCATCTTGGCGGTAACCGCCGGGTTCTGCAGCAGGGTATGCGTGGTCGTCCAGATCTTGACCCGGCTGGTCGCCTCGGCCAGCGCGGCCATCAGCGCGGTCGAGTCCAGCGCATTGCGCCAATGCTCGGTTTCCCCGCCATAGCCGCGATATTTCGCCATCGACATGATGAAATCGAGACCGATCGAGTCGGCCAGCCGGGCCACCCCGCGATTATATTCGTATGAACCGTCGAGCTTCGGGGCGTTCTTCGACAATATCCAGCCACCGTTAGCGATGGGCAGGAAAATGCCCAGATCCTTGCCTCCGGTGTCGGAGGGCAGGCCGAAGGCAGTCAGTCCGGGTGCACCATCCGTCATGTTATGAGTATGCTCCGTCGAAAGCGTTCGTTCCAGCAGGATTACGGCGACGCGGCGGAGCATTCTTGATGCCGAGCGCCGCACATCTTGAACACGGGCGCTTGCCGCAAGACGCGCGCGACACCTCGCGCTATCGCCTGCCCGGACATTTGGAGGGTATGATGGCGAACTGGTTTATCACGGGAGTCAGCACCGGGCTGGGCCGCGCCCTGGCTGAATTGCTGCTCGCGCAGGACAATGTCGTGGCCGGCACGGTTCGCTCCGCCGATGCGGCCGGGGCTTTCAGCGCGCTGTCGCCGGGGCGCGCACATGGCCTTGTCATGGACGTAACCGACGAGGCGGCGGTGCTCGCGGCGGTTGCACGGGCCGAAGCCTTGACCGGCGGGCTGGATTACGTGGTCAACAATGCCGGGCATGGCTTTACCGGCGCGATCGAGGAAACCAGCCTGGCGCAGGCCCGGGCGCTGTTCGATGTCAATCTGTTCGGCCCGATGGCGGTGATCAAGGCTGCCCTGCCGTACCTGCGCGCGCGACGACGTGGCCATATCGTCAATATCACCTCGGTCAGCGGGCTCGCCACCTGGAATGGCACGGCGCTGTATGGCGCCACCAAGTTCGCGCTGGAATGTCTTGGCCGGACGCTGGCGCAGGAAGTGGCGCCGCTTGGGATCAAGGTCACCAACGTCGCGCCGGGCGGTTTGCGCACCGCGTTCTCGGCCAGTGCGATGCCGGGCGCAGCGCCGACCATCGCCGACTATGCCGCGACAGCCCACACCGCGCGCGAGATTTTGGTCGGCCATCATGGCAGCGAACCCAGTGATCCGGCGCTGGCGGCGCAAGCGATCGTGTCTGCGATAACCGCGCCCGAGCCGCCGCTGCTGCTATTGCTCGGGTCCGATGCGCTGGGCTATGCCGAGGCCGAATTCGCGATGCTGGGCGCCGAAATTGCTCGCTGGAAGCCGCTCACGTTATCGGTGGCGGCAGATGTCGAACCCGCCCATGCGTGAACCGGCCGGACATGACGCGCGCTGCCATTAATCTTGCGCAAGATCCTCCCCCGCTGGCTACGGGATTTGCTGTCAGATTACGACGGGTTCTAGCCGAACCGGAATGCCGACAGATCGGCCATCATGACGTTGTCCGTGAACGGCTTCGACCCCGGCGAATCCGCGCCCGCTCCTGCTGCGACCATGAGCGGTAGCAGATGTTCCTCCTGGGGATGCGATTCGCGACCACCGGGCGCCTGTGCCCAATTCGAAAGCTGTTCCCAACGCGCCGGGGGCTCAGCTTCGACCGCCTGGGTAAGCCAGGCATCGAACAGGGCCGATGGCGCCACCGCCGCCGGAGTGCGGTAGCCGCGCATATTGTGGTAACTCATGCCGCTGCCGATAATCAGGATGCCTTCGTCGCGCAGCGGCGCCAGCGCGCGGCCTGCGGCAAGATGCTCGGCGGGGTCCAGTTCCCGCTTCAGCGACAAGGGCACCACCGGAATGCTGGCCTCTGGATCGATCAGCAGGAACGGGACGAAGACGCCATGATCGAAGCCGCGCGTGGCATCGGCGCGCGCGGGCAGGCCGGCCGCCGTCAGCAGTGCGACGACCCGCTCGGCCAGCGCCGGCGAGCCCGGGGCCGGATAGCTCAGCTGATAGGTGTCGGCCGGAAACCCGAAATAATCGAAAATCATTTCCGGATGTTCGGCGACCGACGCCGCAAATGCCTCTTCTGCCCAATGGCCGGAGATGACCACGATGCCCTTGGGCCGCTCGGGCAGGGTAGCCAGCAGGCCACGCAACCATAGCTCGGTTTTTTTCCAGGTGTCGACCGGGCCGCCGGCCAGCCGCCAATCCATGAAAAAGCATGGACCACCGCCGTGGGGAATGAAATAGGTCGGCATGGTCTGTGCGGTCATCCGGTCGGCTCCAAAGTTCGATCCGTTCCAGAGTGGGCGCGCGGGCGCTGTCGCACAAGTCGCTACTTCTTGACGCCATGCGATGTTTTTGTTGCCTTCCTGCAAGATCGGCTTCCGGATCGGCGCGCTTGGGTTCACCTGTATCCTTCAAGCAACGGGAATTTGCCATGCGCGCGCCCTCTCACGATATATTTCGCGCTAACCCCGCCGGTGTCGCGGTGGCAGCGACGGTCGGCAACGGCGTCGGCCTGACGGCTGCCATCATGGCCACATTCGGGGTTTTCCTGGTGCCGATCGCCACCGAATTCGGCTGGCGGAGAGCGTCGGTTTCGGGAGTGCTGGGGCTGATCGCGCTGGTCATGGCCACGCTCTATCCGTTTATCGGCCGCGCAATGGACCGCTTTGGTTCGCGCTGTCTGCTCATCGGCGGCAACGCCCTGCTGGCGGTGGCAATCGTCCTGCTGTCGTTCGCCAACGGCAGCATCGTGCAATTTTACCTGCTGTTCGCGCTGATTGGCGTGGCTGGCTCGATCACCGCTTCGGCGATGTATTGCAAGGTCGTGTCGAACTGGTTCGATGGCCGGCGCGGGCTGATGCTGGGCGTCACCGCCGGGGGCGGCAACGGTGTCGGCGCAACCGTGATGCCGATCGTCGCCGGCGTGCTGGTCTCTCATTACGGCTGGCGGCATGCCTATGTCGGTATTGGCGGACTGGTCTTCCTGCTTGGTTTCCCGATGCTGTTCCTGTTCCTGCATGACGCCCCGCCACGGCACGCCGAAGCTACTCCGCTGGAGGGGCTGACGTTGCGCGAGGCGGCGCAGACTCGCGCCTTCCGACTCATGCTGGTCGCGATTGCCGCCGCTGCCGGCGGAATGACCGCGGTGTTCACCCATGTCGTGCCGATGCTGACCGACCATGGCGTCGGGCTGGGTGAAGCGACCGGTGTCGTCGCCGTATTCGCGCTGGTCACCGCCGGCTGGCAGATGGTCACCGGCGCGCTGCTCGACAAATTCCGCACGCCGCGCATCATCGCGCCGATGTTCGCGACCGCGATCCTGGGTCTGCTGCTGCTCGAATTCGGTAGCGGCACGGCGGCGATCATGGCCGCCGGCGCGCTGCTCGGCATCGGCATGGGTGCGGAATACGGCGCGCTGGCCTATTTCGTATCGCGCTATTTCGGGCTGAAACATTATGGCAGCATCATCGGCGGGCTCTATTCCGCCGTCATTCTCGCGCAGGGCCTGACGCCGGGGCTGATGGATATGAGCTTCGACCGCACCGGTTCCTACGCGGTGGCGTCGCTGGCGATTGCCGGGGCGCTGGGCCTGGGAATGGTGCTGTTGTTGTTCCTGCCCGCGCTCGAACTGCAGAAGGTCACGCCGCGCAACCTGGAGATGGCGCTGGCGTGAGCGTCACCGTCTTCGGCGGCATCAATATGGATATGTGATGCGCGTGGCCCGTTTGGCAAGCCTGGCGGAGGAAACGGCAATGGCAGCCGCTCTGCGCCTGGCCTGTGCTGTTGCCCCACTGTCGGTCCAGCGGATCGGTGCGGCGGTGTCGATGCCGATGCGGGTCGAGATCGAGGCGGCACTCGAGCGTTAAGCCACCAACCAAACGGGGTGGTGCAGATTCAAGGCGCGATGCTCTACTCTTCGGCTTACCCCAAATCCCTGACCACGCCCCGTTGCGGAAACAGCCCGCGGTCGATCCGCACATGGACGCCGAGCGTGCCGTCGACGACCTGGGTCACCCCGAAATCGGCGGCCACGCTCATCAGCGAATAGGCATCGTTGCGGCTCAGCCCCTGATGCTCGGACAGCAGGTGGAGCATATCGAGCGACGCACTCTTCATCGCCTGGTCGAGCGTTTCCCCAAACCCGTGCACGATCCAGTTGTTCGGGGTTTCAAGCAGCGGCGAGCGGAATTCGAAATCCTTGCGCAGGATGATCTGGAACAGGCAGTTCAGCGATGCCTCGATCGCGGTGCCGGAAATCTCGCCGTCCCCCTGGCTGATATGGGGGTCGCCGATCGAGAATAGCCCGCCTCTGACCTGCACCTTGTAATACATCGTCGATCCCGCGCCGATCCGCCAATTGTCGATATTGCCGCCATGCAGCCCCGGCGGAATGGTAGATACCGGTGCGTCCACTGCCGGCGCAACGCCTGCGGTGCCAAGATGTGGACGGGCGGGGATATTGATGCCGGGCAGGGCCGGCTGACGGTCGCACACCGCGCAATGGGTGATCGTGCCGGGCACCAGATACTTGCCGGGAAAATCATAGGCATACAGTGCGTGCGCGGTGTTGGAGTTGGCGTCCAGCCGGTAGATCGTCACCCGCTCCTGCTCGTCGAACTCCTGGTACAAATGCCCCCAGTTGGCCGCGAGATTAGAACCGTAATTGTTGCGCGGCGTCATCTGCAGATAGCGTACCTCCAGCATGTCGCCCGGCTCGGCGCCTTCGACATGGATCGGCCCGGTCATGATATGGACACCGGGCGCGCGCGTGGTTGGATCGATTTCGGTGAAGATGCGCTCTATCCCCGCGTCGAACATCAGATCGGGCGCGTCGCCGGCATGGTGAGTGATCGCCTCGGCCTGGATCAGGTCGCCGCTCTTGACCATCAGCGCCGGTTTGATCTCGGGCGAGAAATAGCCCCAATGGACGGTTTCCGGCGTTGCTTTCAGATAGTGGATCGCACCCGGCGCGGTCTCCGCGCGGGTCTCGCCCTGCTTGCACACCAACGCCATGCTTCACTCCGCTTTGCTGCAAAATCCTGTCGCGGTGTCCCCGCACAAGGCCTGCAAGGTCTTGCCCTCCCGCGCCCAATGAGTTGCCGCGCCAGCCGTCCGGCCGTTCGCCGTCAATAAAATGGACGCCTACGCCCAAGCGTGGCCGGGCGGGCTACCCCATGGCAACGGAACAGCATTAGAGGTATCAACGACGCCATGACTTCGCCGAATACTTTGATCTTCGTCGATATGCCGAGCGACGATCCCGCCGCCTGCGCCCGATTTTATGCCGAGGTGTTCGGCTGGCGCAATGACGAGAAGCCGGCGGGCGTCTATCACCGCATGGTGCCGGGCGGGTTCTTCCCCAATCCGGACGGCACTGACAGTCAGGTCGGCAATCTCCATCTGGGCATTTTCGACGCCGCCAATGCCCGCCCGCATCCCGATCCCGCCGGGGCCGAGCCGCGCATGCTGGCCGGGGACGGGCGCAAGCCGCGTATCTGGATATTGATCGGCGACGACGATACCCCCGAACGCATTTTGGCAGCCGCCGTGGAGCGCGGCGCGACGATCCTGTGGCGCAATCACTATTGGTCGACATTCACCGGCTATAATCATGCCTTCGTCGATCCATGGGGCACCGAGATCCTGTTGTGGGGCAAGGCTGGCCAGGACCCGCAGGTTCCAGGCGATTACACCCGCGAATAGACCGCCTAGATCAAGCTTTTCAGGACAAGAAGTCATGCCCGTGATGCCCGACAGCTTCTTCGCCTCGCTCGATGCCTCTAGCGTCGCGCTTGCCGAAGCGGTTACCCTGCCGCCAATCTGTTATACCGGCGCGGACTTCTACGCGTTCGAGCAGGAGGCGCTGTACAATCACGAGTGGCTTTGCGTCGGGCGCGAGGCGTGGGTCGCTGCGCCCGGCGATTTCTTCGCGACCCGGATCATCGGCGAACCGATCCTGGTGGTGCGGGACCGAGAGAATACGATCCGGGCGATGTCGGCGGTGTGCCAGCACCGCGCGATGCTGGTGGCCGAGGGCAGGGGCAATACGCGCGGGTTCGTCTGCCCCTATCACCACTGGAGCTACGACCTCGACGGGAGCTTGGTGGGCGCCCCGGCGATGAACCGGACCTGCGACTTCGATCGGGCGAACCACGCTCTGCCGGCGTTCAAGGTCGAGCTGTGGAACGGCTTCATCTTCATCAATTTCGACGCCGATGCACTGCCGCTGGCGCCGCGCCTGGCCAAGGTCGATGCGGCCATCGCCGACTATGATCTTGCCGCGGCAGAAGGCCCGCATCCCGATGCCGCGCCACACCTGCCGTGGAACTGGAAGGTGATGTTCGAGAACAACAACGACGGTTATCACGCGAACCGGCTGCATCAGGGGCCGCTGCACGATTTCGTGCCATCGGGCCTGGCGGAGTTTCCCCCGTCGGAGCCTGACGAAGCGGGCTTCCTGCGGTACAACGGTACGCTGCACGCCGATGCCAGCTTCAATGCGACGCAAAAGGCGGTGCTGCCGATCTTTCCGGGCCTGACCGACGCCAGCCGCAACCGCATGACCTTTGCCAATGTCCCACCGACGCTCAGCCTGGTGATGATGAGCGACATGGTGATCTATCTGATCCTGCGCCCCAACGGCCCGGAATCGCTGGAAATGGACACCGGGTTCCTGTTTGCGCCTGGCGCGATGGCGGACCCGGCATTCGCTCACAAGCTCGACATGAACGTCCGCGCCTCGGGCCACATCATTGCGCAGGACATGCATGTCGACGAACTGGTGCAGGTCGGCCTGCGCTCGCGGTTTGCCCCTCGTGGCCGTTATAGCTGGCAGGAAGGCGCGCAGGGACAGTTCAACAAATGGCTGATCCATCGCTATCGCGCCGCTCACGCGCGGATGCAGGCGACGGTCGCCGCCGTATGAGGTTGCTTTGACGCCCCCCGACCCTTCCCTCTCCTCTGAAGAGGAGGAGGCTATAGATTGCGATCAACGCAATTTGGTATAGGTAGACCGCTTGGCAGGAACACACATTGCGCTTTACCACCAATGCCTATCCGCGTGATCAGCGCCGTGATGCGTGGCGTTTTGCCTTGCAGCGCGTATCGATGGATCTGCTGGGGCTTGGCGGAGACGGGGAGGTCTATGGCGAGCTGCTGACTTTCACCAGCGGCCAGCGTATCCAGTTCGCGCGGGCCGCCGGTACGGCGCAACGCCTGGCGATCGATTTCGGGCAGGATGGTGACTGCTTCTGGTTGGTGATGCTGCTTGAAGGCAAGATGGCGGCGAGCAGCGGCGCGACCCGGTTCGCGCTCGCCGAAAGCGACATCGTCTATGGCAGCGGCGCGGTGCGGGCGGAACTGGATATCGAATCCGATTACCGCCTGCTGGTGGTCAAGGTGCCGCTGACGCTGTCCGCCCTCAAATCGCGATTGCCGATGCCGGACGGGATCGGCTGCATCGACGGCGAGAGCGCGATGGGGCGCATGCTATCCGGCCTGTTGCGCTCGGCGGCCGATGCGATCCTGGAGATTTCGGACGACGAAATGCGCCCGGTGGAACTGGCGCTGCCGGAATTCATTTCGGCGATCCTGCTCGACAAGGCACCGGCCAAGGCGCTGGGGGGAGCCGCCGGCGGGCGCGCGGCGATCCTGGAGCGGGTGTTCCAGTCGATCGAGATGCGGCTGTCCGATCCCGATCTGTCGATTCACCAGATCGCCAGCGAACATGGCATTTCAGCGCGCTATCTGCAAAAACTGTTCGAGAGTTTCGGCGAGAGTTTCGGCCAGCATGTCAAGTTGCGGCGGCTGGAGCGGTGCCGGCTGGATCTTGGCAGTCCGTTGCATGCCCAGCGCTCCATTTCCGAGATTCTCTATCAATGGGGCTTCAACGACAGCGCTTCGTTCAGCCGGGCGTTCCGCGAACGCTATGCCGTTTCGCCGCGCGAATATCGCAAGTCGCCGACCTTGCCCGGCGCCCAGGCCGAAGCGCCAAGACGGGGCCGCCCGCTCACCCAGCGCGAGGGCCGCCACGAAGCCGCGCCGCAGGAGATACCGGCGCCAGAGATGGACGAGCCGGTCGCAGCCCCTGAAGCCGAGCGGCCTCCTGGCGAGATGGGCAAGGCACGGCACCATTTTCTGCCGGTGCGCCCCGACACCATTCACTGGGGCTATTTCAGCCGCTTGCTCAAGCCAGTTCTGGAGGTGCGATCAGGCGATTACGTGACGATCGAAACGCTAACGCATCACGCCAATGACGATGCCGAACGCATGATCGAGGGCGATGCCGGCGCTGAAGAAGTGTTCCGCTGGACCGCCGAAGGCAAGGCGGTCGAGCGGCGCGGGGCCGGCCCGCTGGATGCTTCTGCGCTGGGACGCGGGCCGGGCGAGGGCTTCGGTGTCCATATCTGTACCGGGCCAATCGTCATCGAGGACGCCCAGCCCGGCGACGTGATCGAGGTTCGTATGCTCGATCTGGGCACCCGGCCCAGCCAGAACCCGCGCTACGCCGGCCGCGCCTTCGGCAGCAATGCCGCCGCCTACTGGGGCTTTCACTACAACGATCTGTTGACCGAACCGCGTCAGCGCGAGGTCGTGACGATCTACGAGATCGAATCCGGGCCGGGCCGGGCCGCCGCTCATGCCGTCTATAATTACCGCTGGACGCCGCAGACCGATCCATCCGGCGTGGTCCACGCCCGCATCGATTATCCCGGCGTGCCGGTCGACCACGACAGCATCGTCAAGAACTTCAACGTGCTGACCGATATCGAGATTCCGGTGCGCCCGCATTTCGGGGTTGTCGCGCTGGCGCCCGCCAATGCGGAACTGGTCGATTCCGTCCCGCCCGGCAATTTCGGCGGCAACATCGACAACTGGCGCCTGGGCGCCGGGGCCAGCGTATTCCTGCCGGTGGCGGTGGCGGGCGGCCTGTTGTCGCTGGGCGATCCGCATGCCTCGCAGGGCGATTCGGAACTATGCGGGACTGCCATCGAGTGCTCGATGACGGCGGTGATCCAGGTAATCCTGCACCCGGCCAAGACCAGCCGGCCGCATATTCGCGATCTCGATTACCCGATGATCGAAACGCGCGACGAATGGGTGATCCTGGGCTTCAGCAACCCGGATTACCTGAAAGACCTTGGCGCTAATGCGCAAAGCGAGGTCTACAAGAAATCGTCGATCGACCTCGCCATGCGCGACTGCTTTCGCAAGGCCCGGCGGTTCCTGATGACGATCCGCAATCTGAGCGAGGACGAGGCGATCTCGCTGCTGTCGGTCGGGGTGGATTTCGGCATCAGCCAGGTCGCCAACGGCAATTGGGGGGTCCACGCGATCATCCGCAAGGCAATGTTCGCGGGCTAAAGCTATGGTTGGCGGGCTAAGCCATGG
>CAZZYX010000015.1:20368-43687 GCA_964658485.1 uncultured Acetobacteraceae bacterium
GCCATGCCGCGAAAGTCAGATCATCCCCTCGGCATCGCGCCAACGGGCTTTCGGCAGAGCACTAGCCAAGCGGGTCGCGATTGCGCGACGTGGCCCGCCGATCAATAAAACCATCGTCCTGGACCAAGAACTTGCGCGCGCGGGGCTTAGACGGGGCCAGGACGCAGGAGATGAGAATGGACGTTGATACGCTGATTTCCGGGGCGACGCTTATCACCATGGACAGCGCGCGCCGGGTCATCACCGATGGCGCGATTGCCATCCGGGGCGACCGCATTGCGATGATCGGCAAGCGGGCGGATGTCGAGGCGGAGTGCCACCCGCGTGAAACCATCGATGGCCGGCGCTTCGTTGCCACGCCCGGATTTATCAATGGCCACGTCCATTTGACCGAGACCCTGCTCAAGGGGTTCATGCCGGAAGACCTGCCGTTCGATGAAGGGCTGATGCGCTGGATGATCCCGCTGTACGAGGGCAACAGCGCCGCCGACCAGGTGATCTCGGCCCGGCTCGCCATTCTCGCCATGCTGAAAAGCGGCACCACCTGCTTCCTGGAGGCCGGCACCCTGCTCGCGTTCGAGGCGGTAACCGATGGCATCTCCGACACCGGCATTCGCGGCAAGGTCGGGACCTGGGCACAGGATCGCTCGTTTACGCCCGGCGACGACCAGGCCGGACTGACCGACCAGACCCTGCGTGCGCTGGAAGCGGCATTGGCGCGCTATCCGGGCGATGGCCGGCTTATATCGGCGTGGCCGTTGCTGATCGGTCACATGACCAATACCGATGCCTTGTGGCAGGGCGCCAAGGCACTGGCGGACGCGCATCGCGCGGGCATTTCGGCGCACATGGGCCCGGTGCAGAACGATCCGGACTGGTATCTGGCCAACACCGGCAAGCGCCCGATCGAGCATCTCGCGTTGCTCGGCGTGCTTGGGCCGAACGTCAGCCTGGTCCATATGGTTCATGCCGATATGTCCGAAGTCGCGATCCTGGCCGAGACCGGTACGAACGTCGTGCATTGTCCCGGCGCCGCGCTCAAGGGCGGCTATGGCTCGAGCAAGGTCGGATTGTTTCCCGAAATGGCGGCACAGGGCGTCAATATCGTGCTGGGCACCGATGGCGCCGACAATCACGATTTGATGAAGGTGGCGACGCTGATGGCCGGGCTGTTCAAGGATGCGCGGCGCGATACCGCGCTGTTTCCGGCGCATGAAGTGATCGAGATGGTGACGGTCAACGCCGCCCGCGCTTTGCGGATGCAGGACCAGATCGGCAGCCTGGCAGTCGGCTACAAGGCCGACATCGTCCTGCACGACACCGACCGTCCGGAATGGCGGCCATTGCATAACGCGGTCAACCAGTTGATCTGGTCCGCCGATGGCCGCGATGTCCACAGCGTCTGGGTGGATGGCCGCCGCGTCGTCGATAATTACCGCTGCACGACCATCGATGAAGAACGCCTCTATGCCGAGGCGCAGATTGCCGGCGAGGGGGTGATCGCCCGCTCGGGACTGCCCGCAATGTGCGCGTGGCCGGTTAGCTGATCCCGAAGGAGTTACCATCCATGCGCTATCAATCGATCGAGGTTACCCCGCTGACGCCCAACATCGGTGGCGAGATTTCCGGCGTCGATCTCACCCAGCCGCTATCCAACCAGCAGGTCGACGAGTTGCATACAGCGCTGGCCGACCGGCTGGTAATATTTTTCCGCGACCAGCCGATCGATCATGCCGACCACAAACGCTTCGCCAATTATTTTGGCGGGATTCACATCGCCCCCAGCACGGCGCCGTGGCGAGTGCCTGGCCATGACGAGGTGACGATCATCCACGCCGATAAGGATTCCACCTATGTGGCGGGCGAGGATTGGCATTCCGACATGAGCTGCGACGCCGAGCCTCCGCTAGGCTCGATTCTGACCATGCATACCATTCCCGAGATCGGCGGCGATACGGTGTTTTCCAACATGTACGCCGCTTATGAGGCACTATCGGACCGCATGAGGGCCTATCTGGAAGGGCTGACCGCGATCCACGATTCGGCGGTCGGGTTCGGCGGCATCACGCCCGAAGGCATGAAGCTGCCGCGCAGTTCGCATCCGGTGATCCGCACTCATCCGGTGACCGGGCGCAAGTGCATCTACGTCAACAAGGGTTTTACGACGGTGATCGAGGGCGTCCCGGCGGGTGAGAGCAAGGCGCTGCTCGATTACCTGTTCCTCCACGTCCAGCACCCGCAATTCCAGTGCCGCTTCAAATGGCGACCGCATTCGATCGCGTTCTGGGACAATCGTTGTGCCCAGCACGCTGCGATCTGGGACTATTTCCCCGCGACCCGCTCGGGCTTTCGCATCCAGGTGCTGGGCGACAAGCCGCGTTGATCGATCCGATAAGGTCGACGCCGCGCGAATGGGTGGCGCTGGCGACGACTTCTGCGCTGATGATTTTCGCGCAAGGCACGGTGTTCGCCGCGCTTGGCGTCGTGCTGTTCGCGATGGCGCAGAACCTTGGCTGGAGCGCGGCGCAGGCCGGCGCCGGCTTTACGCTGGTGGTGTTCGGCGCCTGCGTGGCGGCATTGCTCGCGGCGGTAGCGATGCGCCGGATCGGTGCGCGCTGGACGCTGGCGCTGGGTGGCTTCGTGCTGGCGGTCGCTTTCTGGATCGCATCGCTGACGCAGCATATCGCCACCCTCTATGCCGCCGCCGCGCTGGCCGGGATCGGTTTCTCGCTGTCGGCCAACACGCCGGGCATTTACCTGATCGCCGGCTGGGCGGGCGGGCGGGCGCCGCGCATGATCGGCTTGTACCTGATGTTCGGAATGTTCGGGAATGCCATCGGCCCGCCGTTGGCGCAGGCGCTGTGCGGGGGCGCCGGCGGCTGGCGTTTCTACTGGCGGGCGATGGCCATGGTCGCGCTGATCCTGACCGCGGCCTGCATGCTGTTGCTGCGCGAGCCGCCTCACGCGGTCGAAACCCCGCCGACACCCGCGATTGGCGATCACCCGGCCAGGCCGCTTGGCCCGGGCATCCGGCAGATCCTGACCGCGCCGGCGTTCGTGGTCATGGCGCTGGCAATGGTCGCAACCCAGGCCTGCGTCGTCACCGTGGCCAGCGTCACCACCGCGCATTTCGCCGGCCATGGCTGGCCTGCCACCTATGCGGCATGGATGCTGGGCGTGCAGGGGCTGGCCGGCGCGCTGGCGACAGGTGCATCGGGGTTTTTGACGCGCCAGTTTCCACCCGAGCGCATGCTGACGATGTCGCTGGCGCTGACCGCCGTCGGCATGGTGCTACTGGCGATCGCGCGAAGTTCGTTGTCGGCTTATGGCTTCGCGCTGACCTTCGGGATCGGTTCCTGTGTCGTCACGCTGGCGGTGGCGATCCTGCTGGTCCGCTATTTCGGGCATGCCGGCGGCGCGACCGGGCTGGCGATGATCTGGACCCTGGCCGGCGGTGCCGCGATCGGACCGTGGCTGGCCGGTCGGGTTGCGGATAGCGTCGGCAGTTTCGGCCCAGCGCTGGCAGGGCTGGGCCTGATGCTGATCCCGATCGCCGGCGCGACACTGCTGATAAGGGCGCCGCGCGCGGCAATCTAAACGATCAGGACAGCAACCGCGGCACCGCCGCCAGCTCGACATGGAACCGCGCATCGGGATGTTCCGGCTTGCCGTCGCGCGGCGCGGCGCGGTGCTGGACGACGCTGTTCTTGCCAAAGCCCGGCACCAGCGGGCGATCGGTCTTGCTGCTCAGCCACAGCCGCAACAAATGGCGGCGGCGCTGGGGTTCGGGATAATCGATAAACTCGGTCCGGGCGTGCAGCGCGGCGTAGTTGGACAGCCACTGGATGTCGCCGGGGCGGAAATCCATCGCGATCGCCATGCCCGGCTCATAAGTGATTTCGTCGAACAGGCGCAGCACTTCCAGTTGGTCCGCGCTCAGCTTGGGCACGCCCGGATATTCCTGCGCGGTGATGATATAGAGCGATCCGGCATACATGCTGAAGACGCCATCGACGACGCTGACGATGGGCGAACTATAGGTGTCGGCCGGCGCGTTGTGATCCTGCCGCCGCCAGTCCCAGTTGAATGGCTCGAACAGCAGCGCCGCGAGATCGGGGCGGCGGCGGAGAATCTCGTTGTAGATCTCGGCGCCCGATACCAGGCAGGACAAGCCGCCCGCCTTGGCGGGACGCAGGCACATCAGGGAGACGATATCCGAACTGTCGGAATGATAGACCAGCTTGTCGCGCACCTTGGACGACAGCGCGGTCGGATCGTCCATGGTCTTTTCCGAGGTGGCGTAGACCGGATCGATCAAATCGCCCATCTCGTTCTGGCGGATCGGATCGCCCATGTGCAGCCCGAGCACGTAATAGATCGAAGCCGCCAGCGCATCCGAATAAAGCGCCACCCGCAACCCGCGCACCAGCACGAAACCACGCCCGAAATCGACTTCCTGGCGCCATGCTTCGGCAGCCGCTGCGCATGCCACCAGCGGATACTCGGTCGCCTGGACGAAACGCAGGTCGGGATCTTCCGCCATGATGCGCGTGCCCAATCGCTCCAGCTCATCTATCTGGAGATCGTCGAGCACATAGACCCAATCCTCGCCCTGCATCAGCACGTCGCCGCGCCAGGCGGCACGGGTCTCGACTGGCGAAGGCACCTCGATAACGCTCATGTTCGCTCCTGATCATCCACCATGGGCGTGTCATTGCACCGGATTCCGCGCAGGTCTTGTTCCAACGCGTCCTATGACTTTCGGCGTGCCGGGCAAGCTTGCCCGTCGTCAACTAGTTGTGCGTGCAAAGCCAAGACGAAATGCCTGCCGGGTCGCAACTACCGTGAAACTCGCGGGGGTAAATGGCGAGATCGCAGGGAGGGGCAACGACAAGAGGGATAACACCGATGATGCGCACCCGTACGACTCTGCTTGCCGCCAGTGTTTCGATTATCGCGCAGGGCGCGTCTGTCGGTCACGCCCAGACGACGCCAATCGCCCAGGTGGCCGCGAACGATCCCGCGCCTCAACTGGACGACATCGTCGTCGTCGGTGAAAAGCACGAGGCGCCGATCCAGAGCACGCCGCTGGCGATCACCGCCATTCCCGGCGCGGTGCTGGCGGAGCGCAACATCAACCAGTTGAACGATCTCAACGGCTATGTCCCGGGTCTCAGCATCGCCAAGAGCGAGGGCGCCGAGCGTATCATCACTATCCGCGGCATCGGCTACGAGACCTCGACCAACCCCAATTCGCAGCCCGGCGTAGCGTTCCATATCGACGGCGTCTACATCGCTCACGTCATGGCGCTGAACCAGGACCTGCTCGATGTCGATCATATCGAGGTATTGCGCGGGCCGCAGGGTACGGTGTTCGGCGAGAACTCGACCGGCGGCGCGATCAATGTCATCACTAACAAGCCGGTGCTGGGCCGGTTCAGCGGTACCGGATCGGTCAGCTACGGCAATTACAATTACGTCAAGACCGCGGATACCATCAATATCCCGGTGTCCGACACGATCGCCGTGCGGGGCAGCATCCAGTATCTGCGGCATGACGGCTATGGCTATTCGGTTGCTGTCCCCGGCGTCGCGAAATACCCGCTGGACAATGCCAGCAACCTTGGCGGGCGCGCCGCCCTGCTGTGGAAACCGAACAACGGCTTCAAGCTGCTGATGGAATACCAGCACTGGGACACCAACCGCAACGCCTCGCTCCAGAAGGACATCACCGACCCCAACCCCAACGCGCGGGTGGTGACCCAGGATTATCCGGGCAAGTTTCGGATGCACACCGACATGGTCTATCTGACCCTGTCGCAGCAACTGGGCGATATCGCCAGCCTCAAGTCGGTGACCGCGTATCAGTGGCTGAACAAGTTCCAGACGGGCGATAACGATCGGCTGGCCAGCTCGGCATATTACGATAATCTGGTGCTGTGGCAGGACAAGAGCCGCACTTTCACGCAAGAGGTCGATCTCAGTTCGCTGGGCAACCAGAAGGTCGACTGGATCGTCGGCGGCTTTTACCTCCGCCAGAAAGCACTGCAGAATATTCTGGAGCTGACGAATACCTCGGTGAAGTTCCAGACCGACAGCCCCTACCAGCATACTTCACTGGCTGGTTTTGGTCAGGTGATGGTTCATGCGACCAATGATTTCAGCATCATCGCCGGGCTGCGCTACAATTACGACAAGGTCAGCGCGCAGCCGGTCCAGTATTTCACGGTGATCCCGCCGCGCAGTTCGACCAGCACCGCGCTCACTGGCAAGTTGAGCGCGGAATACCGGATCACGCCGTCGAATATGGTCTATGCCATCGGGTCGCGCGGCTACAAGCCGACCGGGGTCTCGTTTGTTTCGGGGGAACCATTCGCGCTTGGCAGTTATTCGTCCGGCCCGGAATTCGTGCCGGCGTCGTTCAAGAAGGAAACGGTGTGGGCTGCCGAGGTTGGCACCAAGAACGACTTTTTCGACAAGAAAGTGCGCCTCAACCTGGCCGGCTATTACTATTGGTACAAGAATTTCCAGTACACGGCGGAAGACCCGGTGCCGTTCGCCGGCGGGACCGGCAACATCCCGCATGCGGTGGTCTATGGCCTAGAAGCGGAAGGCTCGGTCCTGCCGTTCGCCGGGTTCCGGCTCGATGGCAATATATCGCTCGGCAAGGGCCATTTCGACAGCCATTACCTGACGATCGATGCACAAACGGCGGCGCAGGTGCGGGCATCGACATTTGCCGCGCTCGGCTATCCGGCCAGCTATTACTATACGCCCGCGATCGAGCAGGCGGTGTCGGCGGCCCGCCAGGATGTCAACGGCAAGCGCCTGCCCAAGATGCCCGGCGTCCAGGCAGAAGTCAGCGCCAGCTATTCATGGGCGCTGGGCAACGGCAGAGTGTCGCTGCGCGGCGACATGATCTATCGTGGCAGCTTCAACTACCGCCTGTTCGCCGTCACCGCGCTCGATCGAGTGCCCGCCTACACCGTATTCAACGCGTTCATCTCCTACGAGCCGGACAACAAGCCGTGGTCGGTATCATTCTCGGCGGAGAACCTGACCGACAATCTGGGGGTCAACTCCAAGTTTTCCGACCCCTATGGCTCGGGCACCACCAGCCTGGAATTTATCGACCCGCGCCAGGTATTCGGCACGTTCAACATCAAGTTCTAATCCCTGGGAAAGATGGAGCTTGCGGATATACTCAGGCCAGGTTCTTGGCGCATAAAATCTCAAAAGCCGTAATTGACCTGCACGTTGAGCTGGACCGGCGCCACCAACTGACCGGATTTACCCTCGATCGCGAGCGAGCTTGCGGCGTTGACATATTGCGCGACCGGCAACTCGACATCGCCATAGATCGACAGCTTGCGGGTCAACTGGAATTTTACCCCCGGCGCGATCAGCAGCCGCCGATAGCCGGAATTCAGCTGGTCGGCTTCCGGCCCCGAATCGCGCGCATGCAGCGAGCCGAGCAATTGCAACGTCGGCGCGATCCCCACATGGCGTCCGCGATCGGCCAGGTCGTAGCTCAGGCCAATGCCACCGTCGAACTCGTCGCCGGGGCGGTAACCCTTGCTGGTCGCCACCGCGAAACGGTATTGCGCCTGGGTAAACCAGTTCAGCCGACGAGCGACCAGGCCGACGTGATAGCCACCGATTTGCAGATCGGTGCTGCCCGTTCCCGGCAGGGTATCGCGGTCATAGGGCTGCCCGCCAAAGCGATCGGGCGGGCTGGTATCGCGACCGGTGGGCAGCTTGACCGCCACGCTCAGCCCGGTGTTCATCTTCGGCGAGAAGCCGGTATAGGTAAGCCGGATCATCGCGTCGCCGAGATCGTTCAACGGCACGGCCTCGACCGTGCCATCTCCGCCCACGGTCTTGAAGCTGCGCTTGTAGAACGGCAGTTCGGCCATCACCGTCCACTTGCGACTCATCATGTATTCCGCACCGACGGTGAAGAAACTGGTCTGGATGCGCTTGTCGGTGTTGTCCGAGGCCGGCGCTGCCGAGCCCCGTTCATGGTTCCGGTCCTGGTCGACATAGTCATAGCGTAGCCATGCCGACAAGCCGCTGTCGGAGGCGACCGGGGTGACGGTGCCATTGCCGACATCGAACAACCCGCAGCCACAGGCACAAGCCGAGGCGGCGGTTGGGGTAAGGAAGGCCAATACGGTGGTGGCGCTCAACAGGCGTATCCGGGTGGTCATGGGAATATCTCCAGCAGGGCTTGCGCCGCGCAGCATGGAAAGCAGGGTTCGCGGCACGATGGGCCGCGCGATGATCGCAGGGAATTTCGGCGGGCTCGTCCAGCCCACCAGGCAGCCGTGGCCGCTCAGCCCGGCAGTGGCGGGGCGCGCAGGGGCGGCCGGAGATAGGCTCGGGGCGCGGGCTGGGGGCGGGGCACCGGCCAGATCCCGCGCGTCAGGATGAACGCCAGCGCGATTGCCAGCAGCGCGGCCTGCGCACCCGACAATGCGACCATGGTCAGCGCGGCATAAGGGCACGCGTCTGATGCGTCGCCGTGTTGTCCAGCTTTGTCAGGAGCCTGGCCGGCCTGCGGGATGCTGATCCGTTTCACCAGGTCTGGCCCCCGGCCATCGCAGACGGTGATCGCCAGCGATTTCCCGCCGGCACTGACCATGAAGCCCGCAGGCACGATCGCCTTCAGACACAGAGCCAGTACCACCAGTAAAATCGCCAGCCGGCGGTGATCGCGGATAAAGGCGCGCAGGGATTGCATCGGCTTGGCCCTTACCCGCAAAGTCCGCTTGCGTCAGTGACTAATCGCCGCTCCGCACATCGCGCCAGTGCCGGTCTGGGCGACGGGGCATGGCGCGCTCGTCCATTCGCCGCCCACCGCCTGGATCAGCGCTACGGCGGTGGCCTGGCGGCTGACCACGGTCTGGATCAGCCGCTGCCGGGCGGTATAGGCCGTGGTCTGCGCGGTGATGACGGTGGTGAAATCCACCGTACCGGCTTTATATTCGTTCTCCGCGATGGCTACCGCGTGATCGGCGGCATCGGCGGACCGGGCGAGGTCCACGACTTCGCCGCGATAGACGATCATCGCCGACAGATTATCCTCGACCTGTTGAAAGGCGGTAAGCACGGTTTGGCGGTAGGTGGCTACCGCCTGGTCATAGGCCGCGCGCGCGCCGGCGACCTTGGCGCTGCGAGAGCCGAAATCGAGCAGGGTTTCGGCGGCGGACGCGCCGAGCGACCAGAACGAGGTCGCCGCCGAAAACAGGCTGCCCAGTGAAGCCGCATCGGTGGTGGCCGACCCCGACAGCGACAGGCTGGGAAAAAATGCGGCGCGCTGGATGCCGATATTGGCGTTGGCCGCAGCGACCAGCCGCTCGGCAGAGGCGATATCGGGCCGGCGCTGGATGACTTCGGCCGGGATCGCATAAGGCACGTCGGGCGTGGCCTGTCGCCACGGCATTTCCGGGATCGCGAAGGTCGACGGGTTCTCCCCCACCAGTACCGCAATCGCATCCTCGTAAGTCGCACGCTGGCGTACGAGGTCGCGCAAAGAGGCCTGGGCACTGCTCAACTGGCTTTGCGCGGTATAGACATCGCCGCGCGATACCGTGCCGCCCGCATATTTGTTCTGGGTGATCTTCAGCGAGCGGGTGTAGGCGGTGACGGTATCGACCAGCAGGATCTTCTGCGCGTCCAACCCGCGCAACTGAAGGTAATCGCTGGCCAGTTCGCCCTGCGCGGACAGCGTCGCATTGGCCAGCAGCCCGGCCGTGGATTGGGCCTGGGCCTTGGCCTGCCGCACGCTGTTGCCGATGGAGCCCCACAGGTCGGGTGCCCAGCTTCCCGTCACACCCACGTCATAGCGGGTGCCGGTCGTACTCACGGTGCCGTTGCTGTTGATGGTGCCGCTGGATTTTGACGCGAAACTGCCGCTGCGGGTGACACCGGGACCAACCGAGACGGTCGGAAACAGCGCCGCGCGATCTTGCCGGACCAGCGCCAGCGCCTGTTCGTAAGCGGCCCGCTCGGCGGCGACGTTCTGGTTGGTGATGACCACCCTGGCTTCGAGCAGGTCGAGCGCAGGATCGTTGAACAGGTGCCACCATTCGCCCTTGGCCACCGCATCCTGTGGCTGTGCGGGAGTCCAGCCCCCCGGCTGCGACGGCATCAAGCCACCCGCGCCCTTGAAATAGGCGGTGACCGGGGTCGAGGTCGGAACGGCATAATGTGGCGCCAGATTGCACCCTGCCAGCGCCAGGGCGGGCAGCAGCGACGATGCCGCCAGACGAGAAAATCTTGAACGGGTGGTCATGCCAAAGTTTCCTGGGGCGTATTGCCGGATTGTGGGCCGTGCCGGGCCAGCATTTGCTCGTTCGGGCTGCGGCGACGCAGGCGGTTGAGTGCCAGATAGACCACCGGGGTCGTCAGCAGGGTCAGGAACTGGCTGGCAATCAACCCGCCGATGATTGCGACGCCCAGCGGTCGGCGCAGTTCCGCGCCGTCGCCAAAGCCGATCGCCAGCGGCAGCGCCCCCAGCCCGGCGGCCAGGGTGGTCATCAGGATCGGGCGAAAGCGCAACAGCGAGGCTTCGCGAATCGCCGCCAGCGGGGTCAGGCCGCGCGATCGTTCGGCTTCGATCGCGACGTCGATAATCAGGATCGCATTTTTCTTCACGATACCGATGAGCAGGATGACCCCGATCAGCGCGATCAGGTCGAACTGCCCGCCGCTGACGATCAGCGCAAAGATCGCGCCCACGCCGGCGGAGGGCAGCGTGGACAATACTGTCAGCGGATGGATCGCGCTTTCATAAAGAATACCCAGCACGATGTAGATCGTCACCAGCGCCGCGACGATCAGCAGCGGCGTGCTGGCCAGCGATTGTTGGAAGACCTTGGCGGTGCCGCCGAAATCGCCATGGACGGTGGCTGGCAGCTGCAACGATGCCTGCGTCGTGGCGATGGTCTGGGCAGCCTGGCCCAGGGTGATGCCGGGGGGCAGGTTGAACGACACCGTGGCCGATGGCTGGCCGTCGCTGTGACTGACGCTGGCATTGGTCGAGGCGGCGTTCCAATGCGCGACGGCGGACAGCGGCACCGCCGTAGAGACCGCGGTACTGACCGCTGTGCCGATCGCCGCGCCGCCGCCAATCGTCGGATTGGCCGAAACCACCGGCGCCGCCAGCGCGATTTTTCCGGCCACCGGAAGATAGAGGTTGTCGAGCGCTTCGGGACGGCCGGTAAATCCCGGCGCGTTCTCCATGACTACGTGATACTGGTTGAGGCCGGCGTAGATCGAGGCGACCTGGCGCTGGCCGAAGGCATCGTACAGCGTGTTGTCGATGGTGTTCATGGCGATGCCGAGCCGCGCCGCGCGGTTCCGATCCACGGTAACGAAGGCGCTGGCGCCGGCATCCTGTTCATCGATATCGACATCGGTGATCGCCGCGGGTTGCCGCTTGAGCGCCGCGACGAGCCGGTTACCGGCGGATTTGAGCAGGTCGGGATCGTCGGCCTGCAGCACGTATTGATAGGTGCTGTTGGTCTGCCGCCCGCCGGCCTGCAGGTCCTGGATCGGGTTGAGGAACAGGCTGACCCCGCGAATTCGCGCCAGCTTGGGCCGCAGCCGCTGGATGACGACATCGACCGGATCACGAGTCCCGCGCGGCTTCAGGGTGCTGAACAGGAACCCGCCGCCGGCACGGGAACCACCGGCAAACGCCACGACGCTGGCCACCGCCGGGTCAGCCTTGACGATGCGGACGATCTGGGTCAGCTTGCCCTGTAAATCGTTGAACGACATCGACTGGTCGGAGCGGATGCCCCCCGCCATGCCGCCGGTATCCTGTTGCGGAAAGAAGCCCTTGGGCGCGACCATCAGCAGATAGACATTCAGCGCCACCGCGCCGGCAAGCAGCAGCAGTACCGCCCCGCGATTGGCCAGTGCCCAATCCAGGCTGCGGGTATAACGCGCTTGCGCCCAGTCGAAACCGTGCCGCGCGGTCCGGAACAGCCGCCCTTCGCGCTCATGGGTCCTGCTGATGATCCGCGCCGCCAGCATCGGCGTCGTGGTCAGCGAAATCACCAGGCTGATAGCCACCGCCGCGGTCATCGTCAGCGCGAATTCGCGGAACAGCCGCCCGACCAGCCCACCCATGAAGATCAGCGGCACGAACACCGCGATCAGGCTGAGCGAGATCGATAATACGGTAAAGCCGACCTCGCCCGCACCGACCAGCGCGGCCTGCACCGGCTCCATGCCTTCCTCGATATGGCGGGCGATGTTTTCCACCACGACGATGGCATCGTCGACGACAAAGCCGGTCGCCACGGTCAGCGCCATCAGCGACAGATTATCGAGCAGGAATCCCGACAGGTACATGATCGCCAGCGTGCCGAGCAGCGATACCACCACCGCCACCGCCGGGATCACCGTGGCCTTCCAGCTGCGCAGGAACAGGCTGACCACCAGCACCACCAGCAGTGTCGCCACCAGCAGCGTCACTTCGACTTCGCGCAGCGACGCACGGATGGTGGTGGTGCGGTCGGACGCGACTTCCAGCTTGATGTCGGCGGGCAGGTCGGTCCGCAAGGACGGCAGCTGTGCCTTCAGCGCATCGACAACCTGGACGATATTGGCGCCGGGCTGGCGACTGATCAGGATCGGCACGGCATGGTGGTTGTTGACGAGGCCCATGGTGCGCGAATCTTCGGGGCCATCGGCGACGCTGGCGATATCGCTCAGCCGCACCACCGCGCCGTTGCGCGACGCGATCACCAGCGGCGCGTAATCCGCCGCCTTGACCCCGGCCTGGTTCGAATAGACTTGCCAGGCCAAACCCGAACCGTTCCTGTCGTTGGTTTCGATCACCCCGCGCGGGCGATCGGCGCTGGCCGACTCAAGTGCGGTGCGGACGTCTTCCATGGCGATGCCGTCACGCGCCAGCGCCACCGGGTTCAATTCGATCCGAACCGCCGGCAACGCCGCGCCGCCCAGCTCGACATTGCCGACGCCGTTGACCTGGAGCAGGCGTTGCTGGACGATATTGGAGACGGCATCGTAGATCTGGTCGGGACTGCGGGTCGGCGAAGTCAGCGCCAGGATCAGGATCGGCGCCTCGGCAGGGTTCTGCTTGCGGTAGGTCGGATTGGTCCTGAGCGAAGTCGGCAGGTCGGCGCGCGCGGCGTTGATCGCGGCCTGCACGTCGCGCGCCGCCCCGTCGATGTCTCGCGCCAGGTCGAATTGCAGGGTAATCGAGCTGGATGACAGGCTCGACCGCGAGGTCATTTCGGAAACCCCGGCGATGGTGCCGAGATGGCGTTCCAGCGGTGCGGCAACGGTGCTGGCCATGGTCGAAGGACTGGCTCCCGGCATCGACGCCTGGACCTGGATGGTCGGGAAATCGACCGCGGGCAGCGGCGCCACCGGCAACCGGAAAAAGGCGACGATGCCGGCCAGCGCTATACCGACGGTCAGCAGCAAGGTGCCGATCGGGCGGCGGATGAAAGGCGCCGAAAGGTTCATCCGGGAACGGGCTGCCTGATGGTGCCATGCGGATGGGCCGGGTCGGAGCCGCCCCCGCGTCGTTCCGCCCAGCGTTCGAAGCCCAGGAAGATCACCGGCGTGGTAAACAGCGTCAGCACCTGGCTCAGGATCAGTCCGCCGGCGATGGCGAGGCCCAGCGGCTGGCGCAGTTCATGGCCCATGCCGCTGCCGAAGATCAGCGGAAGCGCCGCGAATAGCGCGGCAAAGGTGGTCATCATGATCGGGCGGAACCGCAGCAGCGCCGCCTGGCGGATCGCGGCATCGGCGTCCATTCCTTCCTCGCGCATTGCCGCAAGCGCAAAGTCGATCATCATGATCGCGTTCTTCTTGACGATGCCGATCAGCAGCACGATGCCGATGATCCCGATTACACCCAGGCCATAGCCGGTCAGCGACAGCGCAATCAGCGCGCCGACCCCGGCGGACGGCAGCGTGGACAGGATCGTCAGCGGGTGGATGAAGCTTTCATAGAGCACGCCAAGGACGATGTAGACGACCACGATCGCTGCCAGCACCAGCACGATTTCATTGCCCAGGGCCGCCTGGAACGCCCCTGCCGCGCCGCTGAAATCGCTGCTGATCTGGGGGGGTAGGCCAATCTGCTGCTCGACCTGGCCGATGGTGGCGACGGCATGGCCCAGCGACACCCCCGGCGCGAGATCAAAGCCGATCGTCGCCGAGGGAAACTGCGACTGGCGCGACAGCACCAGTGGCGCCATGCCCTCGCGGATGGTTGCTACCGCGCCGAGCGGCACCGCCCCGCCGGCGGGAAGCGGGATATAAAGCTGCGCCAGCCCCTGCGGATTGCTCAGCATCAGCGGCGTCGCCTGCAGGATCACCCGGTTCTGGCTCGACTGGGTATAGATGGTCGAGACGATACGCTGGCCAAAAGCGTCGTACAGCGCGGTATCGACGGCCAGCGCCGACAGCCCGAGCCGCGCCGCCGAATCGCGATTGATATCGATAATGACCGACCGGCCTTGCCCCAGCACGTTGGCGTTCACTCCGCGCAGATCGGTATTGTTCGCCAGCGCGGCTGCCAGCTTTGCCCCCCAGCTGTCGACCAGGGTCTGGTCCGCCCCCTGCAGCGCGAATCGGTACGGGGTCAGGCCGGATTCGGTATCGACGGTCAGATCCTGCACCGGCTGCAGATACAGCCTCGTCCCCGCGACATGGGCGGCGCGGTCCCCGAGCGAAGTAATCACATCGGTCAGGCTGCCGCGATCGGCCAGCGGTTTCAGATTGATCAGCATCCGCCCCTGGTTGAGGGTGGGATTGACCCCGTCCACCCCGATCGAAGAGCTGAGGCTGGCCACCGCCGGATCGGCCAGCAATTCCTTCACCACCTGTTGTTGCAGCGTCGCCATGCGACCGAACGAAATGTCCTGCGCGGCGATGACGGTGGCGGAAATCTGTCCGGTATCCTGTTGCGGAAACAGGTTCTTGGGGATCACCCAGAACAGCAGCGCAGTCAGCACCAGGCTGCCGGCGAATACCAGCATCGTCAGTGCCGCCCGCGCCATGACCCAATCCAGCCCGCGGCCATAGGCCTTCGCCAGCCGGTCGAACTGCGCCATGCCCCAATCGGCGACGGCAAAGCGGCGTTCCTGGTCGGTGGACTTCAACCAGCGCGCCGCCAGCATCGGCACGACGGTCAGCGCGACTATCGCCGACAGGACGATGGTGATCGCCAAAGTGATCGCGAATTCCCGAAACAGGCGCCCCACGACATCGCCCATGAACAGCAGCGGGATCAGTACCGCGACCAGGCTGACGGTCAGCGAGATGATGGTAAAGCCGATTTCACTGGCACCGCGCAGGGCCGCGTCGAACGGTTTGATCCCGTCTTCGATATGGCGGGCGATGTTTTCCAGCACGACGATGGCGTCGTCGACGACGAAGCCGGAGGCGATGGTGAGCGCCATCAGCGACAAATTGTTGATCGAGAACCCCAGCGCCCACATCGCCGAGAACGCCCCGATCAGCGACAGCGGCACCGCGATCCCGGCCACTACCGTCGCTCGCAGCGAACCCAGGAACAGAAAGATCACCAGCACCACCAGCAACACCGAGATCACCAGTTCGACCTGGACATCGGACACCGAGGCGCGAATGCCGGTGGTCCGATCGGTCAGCAGGCGGACTTTGACATCGGCGGGCAACTGCGCCTCCAGCCCGGGGAGGTCGGCCTTGATGCGGTCCACCGTGGCAATGACATTGGCACCCGGCTGGCGCTGGACATCGATGATCACTGCCGGCTGGCGGTTCATCCACGAGCCATTGCGGACATTCTCGATCGAATCATCGACGCTGGCGACAGCCGACAGGCGGACCGGCGCGTTGTTCGTCCAGGCGATCACCAGCGCGCGGTAATCGGCGGCGCTGGTCAACTGATCGTTGGCATCGATGGTCCAGCTCTTGGTCGGCCCGTCGAAGCTGCCCTTGGCGATGTTGGCGTTGGCGTTGCCGATGGCGTTGCGTATCGTTTCCAGCGACAGGCCTTGGGCCGCCAGCGCCGCGACATTGGCGGTGATGCGCACCGCCGGCCGCTGCCCACCCGACAGACTGACTAGCCCGACGCCGGATTCCTGCGCGATCTTGTTGGAAAATTGTCGCTCGACGATGCCTTCCACTTCGCCCAGCGGCCGGGTGCGCGAAGACACGCCCAGGCTCAGCACCGGTGCATCGGCGGGATTGACCTTGGCATAGACCGGCGGCGCGGGCAGGTCGGCGGGCAGCAATGTCTGCGCCGCGTTTATCGCCGCCTGCACTTCCTGTTCGGCGATATCCAGCGACAGGCTGAGGTTGAATTGCAGCGTGATCACCGAGGCGCCCGCCGATGAATTGGAGGTCATCCGCGACAGCCCCGGCATCTGCCCGAACTGGCGTTCCAGTGGCGCGGTGACGGTCAGCGCCATCACATCGGGACTGGCGCCGGGGTACAGCGTCCGCACCTGGATGGTGGGGTAATCGACCTGCGGCAGCGCCGACAATGGCAGCGAGCGATAGGCGATGAAGCCGGCCAGCAACAGCGCCACCATCAACAGCGTCGTCGCCACCGGGCGCAGGATGAACAGGCGCGAGGGTCCGCCCGGCTGGGCCGGATGCAGCTTGTCGCCGGGCGCGGCTTCGTCGTTCATCAGCTGTTGGCGTGCCTGTGCTGATGCCTGCCTGGTCCCCCTGGAGCCATATCGCCAGCCCCGGCATTGCCGCCGCGGTGAGCGCCTCGCCCGCCGGGCAACCGCACCTGACTGCCGTCGTCGAGCCCGTCGGCGCCTTCGCTGACCACCGTCTGACCCGCGGTCAGGCCTGACAGAACGGCGATATTGGTGCCGTCGCTCGGCCCGGTCTTAACCACGGTGAGCTTGACCGTGTTGTTCGGCTGGACGACGAAGGTGAAATCGCCCGGCGCGCCATGGCGCACCGCGCTGACCGGGACGGTATTCACGTGGTGCAGCGTATCGATCAGCATCGAGACATTGACGAACTGGTTGGGAAACAACGCCTGCCTGCCTGCCGCACCGGGATTGGAAAAACGTGCCTTGGCGTTGACGGTGCCGGTGGTAGTGCTGATCTGGTTGTCGAAGGTGCTGAATGTGCCGCGTGCCAGCACGGTCTGGTTGTCCTGGTCCAGCGCGGTCACCGGCAGGCCGGTTGGTGATGCGGCGCGCTGGCGGATGCTCGACAACTGGGTCTGCGGCAGCGCGAACTGCACGTCGATCGGATTAGTGCGGGTGATCACGGCTATCCCGGTGGTATCGCTGGGGGTGACGTAATTGCCGACCGTCACCTGCCGAAGGCCGATCTGGCCATCTACCGGCGCGGTGATCGAGGTGTAGTTCAGGTTAAGCCGCGCGGTGCCGATCGCGGCACGGTCCGCACCCGCCGTACCTTCCAGCTGCTTGACCAGCGCGGCTTGCGTGTCGACTTGCTGGCTGGCGATCGAATCCTGGCGCAGCAGCGTCTGATACCGCGTCAGGTCGATCCGCGCGGCGTTCAACTGCGCGGCGTCGCGGACCAGGTTGGCCTGGGCCTGCTGCAATGCCAGCCGATAGGGACGCGGATCGATCTGGGCGATGACTTGCCCGGCATGGACCATCTGGCCTTCGCGAAACAGGATCGCAAACAAATTGCCGGCCAGTTGCGTACGCACGGTTGCCGTGTCGACCGGTGTCACCGTGCCGATAGCGGATACCGTCACCGGCACATCGCCAGGCATGACCCTGGCCACGGCGACGGCAGCCACCGGACGCCCCGCATGCGCGTTCTTGGTCGCGCCTGCCGAAGCAAACCACCGCCCGACCAGCGCCGCCACGATCAAGCCGACCGCTATCAGCGCATAGATCAGCCACGGGCGGCGGCGTTTGCCATAGCCGGCCGGCTCATCATGCCCTGCCTGGCTGTCGGGGATGTCGGTCTGCACCGGCTAGTTCCTTCAATAATCCACGCAGGACAGTTGAACTTCGCCTTTGTGGACCGCGCCGGGCGATGGCAAATCATTATTTCCCACACTTTGTATCAGGGATTGGGAAGATGTTGATAGTCAGGTTGCTGGTCGGCCGTGGTCGAATCAGGCACGCCCGATGTCAAGAGATTCAGGATTGCCGATTCTCTCGATTAACCAGGTAATTGCGGGATTCATAAATTTACCCTGTATTCCCGCCGCAAAGCTGAACCCGCTCGGTGCCTGAAGGTTCCACCAGTTCGCCAGACGCGGCCGGGAACCTTAGTGCCGCCGAACCGCTGCGACGACAGTTCATCAGGAAAAAGTTTGCCATGACCGTTCCCAACCCCATCCGCTACAACGACACCATTGAATCCCCTTCCGATGGCGAGCAGGAGGCCATTGCCGATTTGCGCCACAGTTTCAGCCACATCGTCGAGCAGACATCGAAGGATTACGGTCGGGCGGTGCGCGGGGTTCACGCCAAGGGGCATGGTATCCTGCAAGGAACACTGCAGGTGCAAGATGGATTGCCAACCACCCTGACCCAGGGGTTGTTTGCGCAATCGGGTTCCCATGAGGCTATCCTGCGCTTTTCGACGTCGCCCGGCGATATCCTGGACGACGCGGTGAGCTCGCCGCGCGGCGTTGCCTTGAAAGTCCTGGCCGTGCCCGGCGAACTACTGGCCGGTTCGGATCAGGATGGCGCGCAGGACTTCGTGATGGTCAACGGCCCGGTATTCGGCGCGTCGACCCCGGCGGCCTTTGCCAAGAACGTCAAGCTGCTGGCCGGCACGACTGACAAGGCCGAAGGCGCGAAGGCAGCCTTTTCCGGCGTATTGCGCGTGGTCGAGAGCGCCATTGAAGCGCTGGGCGGTCAATCCTCGCTGATTACCCAGCTTGGCGGGGCTCCCGAAGTCCACCCGCTGGGCGAAACCTATTATTCGCAGACCGCTTTTCGTTATGGCGCCTATATCGCCAAATTCGCGCTGGTCCCGGTTTCGCCCGGCTTGATCGCGCTGACCGGGGACAAGGTCGATGTCCATGACCGGCCCGATGCGTTGCGCGAGGTGATTCGGGAGGTGATGATCGAGCAGGGCGGCAACTGGGAACTGCGCGTCCAGCTGTGTGCCGACCTGGACAAGATGCCGATAGAGGATCCAACGGTGAAATGGGACGAGCAGGTCAGCCCTTACGTTACCGTGGCGACATTGCGGGTCGAGCCGCAGACTGCCTGGATCCATGGCATCAGCGAGCAGCAGGAAGACAGGCTGTCGTTCAGCCCATGGCATGGCCTGGCCGCGCATCGCCCGCTGGGCGCGATCAATCGAGCCAGGCGCATTATATATGACTTTTCTGCGGATTATCGGGCTAATTACAATGGCTGCCCGGTCCACTCGATCAAGGCACTGACCGACTTGCCGGCGTGAGTTCCAGCCGATTGCGACTGGAGGCGCGTCGTTATTCCGCCGTCCAGCCGCCATCGACCAAGATGCTGGTGCCGGTAATCAGCGCGGAAGCATCGCTGGCCAGGAACAACACCGGACCCATGATGTCTTCGACCTGCCCAAGCCGGCCCAGCTTGATCTTGTCGACGATGCGCGCGCGGGCGACCGGATCGGCCATGAACGGCTTGGTCAGCGGCGTCTCGATAAATGTCGGCGCGATCGTGTTGGAGCGAATGCCGTGCGGGGCGAGATCCAGCGCGAACCCCTTGTTCATGCCTTCGATGCCCCATTTGCTGGCGCAATAGACCGATCGGGTCGGGCCGCCGACATGACCCATCTGGCTGGAGATGTGGATCAGGCTGCCCCTGACCTGCGCGGCCAGCATCGCCCGCACGCAGCCCTGGGCCACGAAAAAAGCGGAGCGCAGATTGAGGCCGAGCACCGCGTCGAAATCCGCTTCGGTGGTTTCCCACATCGGTCCGGGGCGATTGGTACCGGCGTTGTTGACCAACACATCGAACGCCGCTCGCCCGGCGAAGAAACCATGGACCGCAGCAATATCGGTGACATCGAGCACCGCCGCCTCGGCGCCGTTACCGATCTGCGCTGCGGCGGCCTCGATCTCGACGGCGGTGCGCGCAACGAGCGTGACCGCCGCGCCTGCTTCCGCCAGCGCGGCTGCTGCAGCCAAACCAATTCCGCGCCCGGCGCCGGTTACCACTGCGCGGCGGCCATCGAGTCGAAAACTGGGGGTGCGGGGGAGAGGGTCGGTCATGCGTGGGCTTTCACTGGATCGGATTCCCGGCTGGCGGCGGTCCTCCCCAACGAATCGTTCGGCGACATCGCTGGGGCGAAGCTGGCAGCCTGGGCCAGGGCCCAGTTGTCTATATAATAGGGCAGCTTGCACTCACCCGACAACAGCGATCCCGGCGTGAGGAAATGGTGCTCGCGGCTGAACAGGTGCAATTCGGTCGAGGTCTGGCGATGCACCAGATGATGCGGTTGCAGATCGTTGGGATGCGCCACCCCTGCGGCGGCCAACATATCGGCCAGCGCGCTGACGGTCTGGTCGTGGAAATGGCGCACCCGCTCGGCCTTGTCGGGAACCACCAGCGCGTTCTGGCGCATCTTGTCCTGCGTGGCGACACCGGTGGGGCAGCGATTGGTGTGGCAGCTCATCGACTGGATGCAGCCCAGCGCAAACATGTAGCCGCGTGCTGCATTGGTCCAATCGGCCCCGATCGCCAGCACCGAAGCCAAATCGAATGCGCTGATCAGCCGTCCCGCTACGCCGATCTTGATCCGGTCGCGTAGCCCGGCGCCTGTCAGCACGTTGCGCACGAACAGCAGGCCTTCGCGCATCGGCACACCGATATGGTCGCTGAATTCGACCGGTGCCGCGCCGGTGCCGCCTTCGCCGCCATCGACGACGATGAAATCGGGGACGATGTTCGTGGCCAGGATCGCCTTGACGATCGCCATGAATTCCCATGGGTGACCGACGCACAGTTTGAAGCCAACCGGCTTGCCGCCCGACAACTCGCGCAGTTGGGCGACGAATGCCATCATTTCCAGCGGTGTTTCAAAGGCGGAATGGCGCGATGGCGAAATGCAGTCTACCCCCATCGGCACCCCGCGCGCGGCGGCGATTTCAGGAGTGACCTTCTTGGCGGGCAGGATACCGCCGTGGCCTGGCTTCGCGCCCTGGCTTAGCTTGATCTCGATCATCCTGATCTGCGGTTCCTGCGCCTGGGCCGCGAACTTGACCGGATCGAACCGGCCTTCCGCAGTGCGGCAGCCAAAATAGCCGCTGGCGACTTCCCAGACGATATCGCCGCCGAACTCGCGGTGATACTGGCTGACGCTGCCCTCGCCGGTGTCATGGTAGAAGCCCCCCAGCGCCGCACCCTTGTTCAATGCGCGGATGGCGTTGGCCGACAGCGAGCCGAAGCTCATCGCCGAAATGTTGAAGATACTGGCGCTATAAGGCTGTGCGCATTGATCGTTGCCGATGGTGATGCGAAAGCTCTTCGGGTCCGGTCGCGCGATTGGCACAATCGAATGCTGGATGAACTCGTAGTCGCGGGCATAGACATCGACGATCGTCCCGAACGGGTGATCGGAGGAGATGCCCTTGCTGCGGCGATAGGCGAGGCTGCGTTGATCGCGCGAGAACGGTGCCGCCTGCTCGTCGCTTTCCAGCAGATACTGCCGTATTTCGGGTCGGATCATTTCGACCAGCCAGCGGATATGGCCGATTACAGGGTAATTGCGCAGCACCGAATGCTGCCGTTGCACCATGTCCCACAGGCCAAGCAGGCTGAAGAGCCCGAACACGATGCCTGTCGTGCGCCAGCCCGCACTGAACGGCGCCAGCCTGATGCCAACGAGGAAGAAGATAATGCACAGCGCAAACGCGGTGTACCGCCCGAGGCGCAATTTCGTCATCCGCTTTATCTCCAACTTCCCGACGCCTGAGCTAGGGGAGGCTGGCAGAGGAAGCAATCGGCGGTTTGCCTGGTCCAGGCGCGTATCGGGAACGCTTCAGCGCCTGACGCATTGCCCGGTTACATGTCACGGAAAAGTACAAAAACTGTCCTAAAGGGGCGGACCGCGGTTTTTGCTGTTGACTGAATCGCGGGTCGGGCCTAGGGCCTGTTTCACCGCAACGGAGTATCTGGTTCTACCGGATATCTGGAGTGGTTGCAGACATGATAACGGGCGCGTTCTCCCAGTTTACTGGGTATGAGTGTTGCCTGGATTTTTCTGTCTGTGGGTTCTTTGACATTGTTGATTTGATGAAGGGACATGTGGGCGACGGCGCCTGGTCCGGGGGTTTTAAGGCTCCGGGTACCAGATAGTAGGCCGTTACCGATATGTCCTTATTTAACCATACGTTTGAATAAGTGCAGGTAATGGCTCCTTAAATTCAATTAAGTCAGATGGCTGACCTTCGGGTTGGTGCTGTTTTGATTGGGACACAAACTTGAGAGTTTGATCCTGGCTCAGAACGAACGCTGGCGGCATGCCTAACACATGCAAGTCGAACGAGACCTTCGGGTCTAGTGGCGCACGGGTGCGTAACGCGTGGGAATCTGCCCTTGGGTTCGGAATAACAGTTAGAAATGACTGCTAATACCGGATAATATCGCGAGATCAAAGATTTATCGCCCGAGGATGAGCCCGCGTAGGATTAGCTAGTTGGTGAGGTAATGGCTCACCAAGGCGACGATCCTTAGCTGGTCTGAGAGGATGATCAGCCACACTGGGACTGAGACACGGCCCAGACTCCTACGGGAGGCAGCAGTGGGGAATATTGGACAATGGGCGCAAGCCTGATCCAGCAATGCCGCGTGAGTGATGAAGGCCTTAGGGTTGTAAAGCTCTTTTACCCGGGAAGATAATGACTGTACCGGGAGAATAAGCCCCGGCTAACTCCGTGCCAGCAGCCGCGGTAATACGGAGGGGGCTAGCGTTGTTCGGAATTACTGGGCGTAAAGCGCACGTAGGCGGCTTTGTAAGTTAGAGGTGAAAGCCCGGAGCTCAACTCCAGAATTGCCTTTAAGACTGCATCGCTTGAATCCAGGAGAGGTGAGTGGAATTCCGAGTGTAGAGGTGAAATTCGTAGATATTCGGAAGAACACCAGTGGCGAAGGCGGCTCACTGGACTGGTATTGACGCTGAGGTGCGAAAGCGTGGGGAGCAAACAGGATTAGATACCCTGGTAGTCCACGCCGTAAACGATGATAACTAGCTGTCCGGACACTTGGTGTTTGGGTGGCGCAGCTAACGCATTAAGTTATCCGCCTGGGGAGTACGGTCGCAAGATTAAAACTCAAAGGAATTGACGGGGGCCTGCACAAGCGGTGGAGCATGTGGTTTAATTCGAAGCAACGC
>CAZZYX010000016.1:0-42199 GCA_964658485.1 uncultured Acetobacteraceae bacterium
CTCCACCCCCGCCGCCCCCGCCGCCTCCGGTGGTGTGTAACAAGGGTCCGTATATCGTGTTCTTCGACTGGGATAAGTCGGACATCACGCCGGAAGCCGCGACCATCCTGGACAGCGCAGTGACAGCTTATGGCAATTGCGGTTCGGTGCCGATCATGCTGGCCGGCTACACCGATCTATCGGGTACGCAGAAGTACAATCTGGGTCTCTCGGCTCGCCGCAACGCTTCGGTTACGTCCTACCTGACCGCGCATGGCATTGCTGCCTCGACGATCTCCAGCCAGGCTTTCGGCAAGCTCAATCCGCGCGTGCCGACTGCCAACGGCGTTCGTGAATTGCAGAACCGCCGTGTGGAAATCACCTACGGACCGGGTTCGGGCAACTAGGCCTGAACCCATCGACGTGACGAGGGGCCGGAGCGATCCGGCCCCTTTTCTTTGGGTGGCGCGGCCTGATTGACTTGACGAAACGATACGACGAGCGCCGTCCATGGCGGCTGCCTACGAGCGGATCAAATCGCGCAAGCCATCGTCAGTGCCGGCTGAATGACGCGACCAGCGCATGGAAGTCCCCGGCGCTGCACGGACCGCCATTTCCGCACATCGCGATTGCGACGAGCTGCGAGTCTGCCGCCTGCATGGCTGACAGATCCCGCATCTCGTCAAGGCTTTGCGAGCGGTAGCGCAGACGAACCTCGCGCTTGCCGCCGTCCGTTTGCCAAAGTTCAAATATGAGCGCCCCTCCCGGACTGGGATCGTCGGCAGCAAGGCCGCGCGCTTGCCAATGGCTACCCAGCGCGCCACCGATGTAGGACAGGTTGGAATCATGGCCGACGAACACGGTATAGCGGGGGCCGCCAGGAGCGAGCAGTGCCGCATCGATCTCGCCGAGCAAGGCGCGCGCGCCAAAGGTCGCGATCGCCGGGGGACGTGCGACCAGGGCAAATTCAAGCGCGTGCAGTTTGGAAAGGTCGCTGATCTGCGCCGCCGAAACCCGGCCCCAACCCACCTCGGCCATCGGTTTGCCATCGGCATATTCAAGCAGCAAGGTTTGCGCGAGCGATGCGGCAGTTGCCAGCCCGCCGATAATCCGTACCCGTTCCTTGGCGGCATCCATGGCCAAGGGCTGATCGGCAAGATGGCATGGTCCCGAGCCATGGCACACCGGCGCCGTGCAGCAGCCCAGTACCGTGTCGAGCAGCGCCAGTCGGCTGGCATTCGCAGCATCCAGCGCAGCCAGGCCACCCGCGGGCAAGTACGCCTGCGCCGATGCTAACGCCACCGCCGGATCTAGCCCCGGTGTTACTGCAAACGGCGAAAATCGTGGATCGACATGGCCGTCGCCGGCATTCTCGACCGGAGGCGGGCATCTCCCGACGAGCGCCGCCGCGTAGACCTGGGCCGTGCGCACGGTGCGTTCGTCGGTATCGGCGACGATGCGCGGCACATCCCCGTTCGCGCAACCGGCCGGAAGCAGCACGGCATATCGCGCGGCGTCGAAACTGGCCAGCCTGGCGATTGCCTGTTCGCCGTGCGGGGTCAGCCAGCCCGGCGGGACCGGCCATGCCGGCCAGGGCTGCCGGGCATAGCCATCGGGCAAGGGCTTGGCCTTGGTCGGGGGGCGGATGCCGTGGCGCATCACGATCACAACGCGTTCGAGCGTCTCGTGCGCCGCTGCCGCAGTGGTCCACGGGCAAACCAGCAGCAGCGCGAGCAGCAATCGCCTGATCCCGGTATCCGATTTCACCTTGCCGGGCACGTTAGCGGGCCGTTGCCATGCGGCGGATGACCAGGACATGGAAGCTGCCGGGGACCATCTGCGGTTTTCCGCCGGCGCTGTCGGCGCGGACGAAATGGGCGGTCGGCAGATAGATGGTGCCGGTGGCCGGATCGATGGCGCCGCTGCGCGCGCGTTCCTCGGTGGCAAGCTTGCCATCCGGGACGATGGCATCATGCAACAGGCTGAAGAACCACAGCGTCGCGTCGGCGCAAGGCACCGCGATCACCCCGCGCGCCTCATCGATCAGCGCGGCGTCTGCGCCCATGCCGATAACGAAGCGGGTCACCACCTTGTGCGTCCGGGCATCGACGACATAGGCATAGCCGCTACCGCAAACGCTGACGAGCTGGTCGTGCCGGGCCGAATAGACCAGCCCCGACGCGCTTTTACACCCCGGTAATACGATCGGCGCCAGCGCCTTGCCGGCATCCGGATCGACGGGGATCAACTGGTTAGTGACCTCGCTGTTGACCCACAGCAGCCCGCGCCTGTCCAGCGCCGCCGATTCCAGCCCCGGCGCCACCGCGATCGACGCGGTGACTTTCGCTTGGGCCACATCGACCAGTACGACCTTACCGCCCGCGTTGTGCATGACGATGGCGCGGTTGCGCGCCTGATCCCAGATTGCGCCATCGGGCTTTTCGCCGGTGGCCAGCGTCCAGCGCTGCGCACCGGTAACCTCGTCGATCAATCGCACGCTGTTCGTTGCGCCATCGGTGGCCAGCACCGCGCCGGTGCCGACAATCGGCAGCACCGCATGCGCCTTGTGCGCCGGAGCCAGCGCATCGGTGACCTTGCCCGAGGCGAGATCGATCGCGGTGATCGCCGTACCGCGAGCGATGAACAACTTTTCGGTAGCCGGATCTACCCCCGAAAAATCCCAGCCGCCATCGGCAGCGGGGATGCTCGCGGCAAGCGAGTAGGCAGGTTGCGGAACCCGGGCGATCACCGCCGTAGCGCCGGCGAATGCCCAGAGAATCGCCATGGTCGATATCTTGCCGATCATGTTGCAGGCCTTCCTTCGTGACGTTTCAAGCACACGGTCTTCTTTCCTAGAAGTTGAATTTAACCCCGCCCTCATAGGTCGCCTGGTAATATTCGCGCTGGGTCGGCCGGTTCGAAGTGGTCTCGTAATACCGCAGCGGCTGATTGGTCAGGTTCTTGACGTTGAAATACAGCCGCACCCCCTTGCGGATCATCAGCGTCGAGGTGAGGTCGAGCGTCAGCCGCTTGTCCTGATAATCGTTAGGCGCATATTGGACCGGATTGCCGCCGGTCGCTCCGCCGATGCTGAACAGGCTGGTGCCGGCATATTGCGCCGAAAGCCGCAATTCCACACCATGTGCCTCATAGAAACCAGCCACGTTCCAGGTATATTTCGACGTGGCCGGCAGCAGCGACTTCACGCCGTGCAGGGTGATCTGGCTATCCACATAGGTGAAGTTGGCTGCGGCGCCGAAACCATCGAACGGCTTGGGCAGGAATGTGAAGTGCTGCTCATACGCCGCCTCGATGCCTCGCGCCCAGGCGCTACTGGCATTGGCGAAGCTGACGGTCAGGATGCCATCGCCCGAAATATAGGGCGACGTGCCGGTTACCCCCAGCGGGACGATGTAGTTGCGGAATTCCTTGTCGAAGAAACCCAGCGACAGGATACCGCCGTGTGGCAGATACTGCTCGATCGACACGTCGAAATTGTTGCCGAAGGTCGGCTTCAGTGCCGGATTGCCGATCGTCACGATATCGTTGGCGGTATCGATCGAGATCGGCTGGGCGACCTGGCTGAAACCGGGCCGGGCGATGCCGGTCGAATAGGTGGCACGCGCGATCAAACTCGGCGCAATGGTATACCGCAATTGCGCGGTGGGGAATGCATTGGTGTAGCTGCGCTTCTGCGACTGCGGGCCGGTATTGTTGCCGTCCGCGTCGAACCCGAAATTGTTGTAGCGCGCTTCGGTATGTTCGACGCGTACGCCGGCCAGAACGCCCAGGTTGCCGACGGAGAAGCTGTACATGCCATAGCCGGCGTAGATATCCTCGGTCACGTCGAAGAACTGGGTGTCGTCACTGACCGGCGCGCCTATCGTTGCATTCGCCGCAGCCAGCAGCGTACCCTGGTTGATCATCGGGCCATTGGTGTATCGGCCGTAAAAATTGGTGTCGGCGGGCAACGCCGCAGCGGCCAAGCTGATCTTGGTGAAGCTGATCGCCTCGTCGTAAACGGTATCGGTCTTCTTGCGCAGGCGCACCTCGCCGCCGAACTGGAGATTGTCGTTCGCGGCGATCCAATGCGTATCGAGCTTGCCATTGACCGCGCCGGACCATTCGTGATCGCGCGCCGCCTCGGTCGAACTCGACAGGCTCGACAGTTTGTAAAGCGCCGGATCGTTGATATTGGTACCGTCGGTGACCCCGAGCGCCGGCTGTTCCGAATTGGTGATATTGTCGATCGCAAAGGCCAGGCCCTTCGGCCCCTTGAAGGTCGAGCCAATGTTGTAGTCGACGTTGAACGACGCGCTGGAATAGGCCGCGCGGTAATCCAGGGTCAGGTCGCCCAGGACGTTGCGGCCACCCAGGGCATAAACCTGGTTGAGGTGCGTTTCCTGCTCGTTCGTCCCTTTTATCGAAACGTCGGTGGTGGTGACGTACCCTGCCGGATTGGCTGGATTGACGGTGTCGTTAGTGCCGCCGAACAGGCTGTCATATGTCAGCCGGTTCTTGAGCACCGATTCGGTATAGCCCGCTACCGACGCGCGGATATAATATTGCTGGTCAGGGCTGGGGTTATATTCCAGCTCGCCGCCATAGCCGAAACGGCGCCGGTGATAGTCGTAATGGCGCAACTGGATATCGGAGAGCGCCTTGTTGACCTGCAGCGCCGAGAAGGCCTTGCCCGAGGTCGCGGCCAGCGGCGCATCGACATAGTCTTCCTCGATATCGTCGAAGCCGCGATGATCTTCGCGATACGATCCGGTCAGCACGAAGGAAAACGGCTTGTTGAACCCGCCGAACCGCGAGCCGATGGCCAGATCGAGGTTCAGGGGGCCGCCATGCTTGTGTTCCGGCTCATAGCCATAGCCGATCGCGCCATCGATGAAGGCATGATCGACCTTGGCGGCAGAGCGCGGCGTCAACTCGATCGAGCCACCCAGCCCTTCGGCCTCGTGATTAGGCAATCCGGTTTTGGTGACGATGAAACCGTCGATCGCGCCGGTCGGGATGGTATCGAACTCCACCGCCCGGCCGGTGCCGAACACGGTGCCACGCGGATTGGTGTTGAGCAGCACCACCCCGCCATAGGTGGCGCCGTTGAGATTGGCGTCGATGCCGCGAATGTTGACGAACCGGCCTTCACCGGTGTCGGATGACAAGGTCACGCCCGGTACCCGTGCGAGTGCTTCGGCAGAATTGAAATCGGGGTATTTTGCGATCGTTTCGGCCGCCTGGACATCGACGATATTGGGTGCGTCCTTCTGTGCATCCCTGGCCTTCACTTCGGCCCGCGGTGCGGTGACGATGATCTCGCTTGACGCATTTTCGTCCGCAAGGGCGGGTGTGGCCACGGCCAACGCCGCCACGGCAACCGATGAAACAAGATAGCAGCGCATGACAGCCCCCATTTAGATTGCTGTATCCGCTAGCCAGCGTCGATGACTTGGGCATTACGCTTTTATGTCGCTTTTATGTCCACCGCTTGGTCCAGTTGCTCCTACGGTTCTCCGTTTAACGCGTTTCCGGGAAAATTAATTGTTTATCGCCATTGCCAGGCGAACGCCGGTCTCGACAGTCGCCAGCCCGTTGCAGTGCTCGGGAACGCCGGTGGAATATCGCACCGGGTCCGCCCTTGCGCGGAGCGGACAGCCGTGCTGTGCTGGCGACACGCGCTTGGCGCTGACGGCAAACCGGCGGAGCAGGTTCGAACCGCCAACTCCACCCTAGAGCACGATGCGATAAGGTAGAATCGCATCGTCCTCTAGATTCTTTGTTTTCGCATGATTTTTTGGCAAAAACCGGTACCCATTTTTTGTCATCCTGCTCTAAAGCGCGAGCGGAAACTTTCGCGAGCAAAACGCGCAGTCGACGGTAATCATGCCATCATCGCCGCGCATGGACGCCCGTTCCTCCTCCGGAAACCGCGCCAGTATGCCTTCATAATGCTCGGAAGTGCAGCGGCATCCCCTGGTCAGGCTCGCGCCGGGAGTTACCCGCACATCTTCTTCGTGAAATAGCCGCCAGATCAGGTCTTCGAGCGGCAGCGTCGTATCGACCAGCTCGGCGGCGCGGGTGCTGCCCGCCAGCACCGCGACATGTTCCCATTCGGGATGCACGGCAGCGATATGGAGACGCTCGCGTCCTTCTTCGCCTTCCGCCAGGTTTTGCACCAGCAGCCCGCCGGCGATACAGTGACCGGCGGTGGCCTGGACCCCCAGGCGAAGCAGGGTCGGCACCTGTTCCGACTGGGCGAAATAGGCTTGGCAGGCTTCCGCCAGTGAGGCACCTTCCAGTGGGACGATACCCTGGTAGCGCTGGCCGCTGGTCGCCAGGTCGAAAGTGATGGCGAGATAGCCCTGGCCGAGCAGGGCGAACAGCGAGGGATGCGCGCCGAGCATAGCCAGTCGCGCGGCATCGTGCTGGACATAGCCGCGCAGTTCGCCGCCGCGATAATCGCAGACCAGCAGATCGATGACGCCGCCCTCGGTCTGGGCCTGCATCGTCAGCTGGCTATCGACATCCTTGAGCAAGGCACCGATCAGCGCCACCAATACCAGCGCTTCCGCCAGCAGGTCGCGGATCACGGGTGGGTAGTCGTGCGCCGCCAACACTTCGTCCAGCACCGGCCCCAGCCGCACCGCGCGCCCGCGGGCATGCCGCGCAGGAATGGTGAAGGACAGTATCCGGTCGATCCCGCCACCGGCCAGGCGATCAGCAGTGCTCACAGTTGACCGAACACCCAGCGCAACACCGATTTCTGGGCATGGATGCGGTTTTCCGCTTCATCCCACACCGCCGAACACGGGCCGTCGATGACCGCACCGGTCACTTCCTCGCCGCGATGCGCCGGCAGGCAATGCATGAATATCGCGTCGCTCGCAGCCGCGACCATCAGTTCGGCATCGACCTGATAGGGCGCCATCGCCGCGATCTTGGCTTCGCCGCCGGGCTGGCCCATCGAGACCCAGCAATCGGTAATCACGACCTGCGCATCGGCCACTGCCTCATGCGCATCCTGGATGAAACGGATGTCCGCTCCGGCGGCACGCGCGCGCGCGACAAAACCGGCATCCGGGTCATAGCCCGCCGGGCTGGCGATGCGCAGGGTGAACTTCATCAGCCCTGCCGCCTCGATGAGCGAATGCAGGACGTTATTGCCATCGCCCAGCCATGCCACCTGCAGCCCGGGCAAGGCAAAGCCGCGCTCGACCAGCGTGAGCAAGTCGGCCATGATCTGGCACGGATGCGACTCATCGGTCAGGCCATTGATGACCGGCACGCTGGCATAATGCGCGAGTTCCTCGATCTTGGCGTGATCGTCGGTGCGGATCATGATGGCATCGACCATGCGGCTGAGCACGCGCGCGGTATCGGCGACCGATTCGCCGCGACCCAGTTGCATCCCGCCGGACTCCATGACGATCGCGCCGCCCCCCAGTTGCCGCATCGCCATGTCGAACGAAACGCGCGTTCGCGTCGAATTCTTTTCGAAGATCATCGCCAGGACACGACCCGCCAGCGGTGCATCGGCGTCGGGCTGGCCCTTTGGCCAGTCCCGGCGCACCTGTTTGCGGCTGAGGCCATCGGCGATCATGGCGGCTACGGCCTCGCCGCCGGCATCCGCGAGGTTGAGAAAGTGCCGCGGCTTCACGCGCGCACGACCGGACTATAGTGTGCGGCGGCAGCCGACAGCTTGTCCATGAACTCGTCGATATGGCTGTCGTCGATGACCAGCGGTGGGACCACGCGCATGGTATTATCGCCCCCGGCCACGCTTAGCAGCTGATGATGGTCGCGCAGGTAAGCGACGAATTCGCGCGCCTCCACCTTGAGCTGAATACCCAGCAATAGCCCCCGGCCGCGCACTTCGACGAACAGTTCGGGATAATTGCCGATGAATTGTTCGAGCCGCGTCCGAATTCGATCGCCCTTGGCGCGCACTTCGGCGAGGAACTCGTCATTGGCGACCACGTCGAGCACCGCGCCGCTGGCCGCCATCGCCAGCGGATTGCCGCCGTAAGTCGAGCCATGCGCGCCGATCACCATGCCGCGCGCGGCAGTTTCGGTGGCCAGACAGGCGCCGAGCGGGAAGCCGCCACCCAATCCCTTGGCGGTGGCCAGGATGTCGGGCATGATGCCGTAATGCTCATAGGCATAGAAGGTGCCGCTGCGGGCCACGCCGCACTGCACTTCGTCCAGCACCAGCATCAAATCGTGATCATCGGCAAGTTGCCGCAGCCCGTGCATGAAGCGGTCGGACGCGGGCCGTATCCCGCCTTCTCCCTGGATCGGTTCGACCAGGAAACCGGCGGTATTCGGCCCGACTGCTGCCTGGGCGGCTTCCAGATCGTTGAATTCGACATATTTGAAGCCAGGCAGCAAGGGCAGGAAACCCTTGTGCATCTTGTCCTGGTTCGAGGCGCTGATCGTGGCCATGGTGCGGCCATGAAAGGCGTTGGTAAAGGTGATCAGCTCGTATTTTTCGCCATGGCCGATGTGCTGGTGGTACGCACGTGCGGTCTTGATCGCGCATTCCACTGCTTCGGCGCCGGAATTGGTAAAAAATACCGTGTCGGCAAAGGTCATATCCACCAACCGCCGCGCCAGGTGCTCGCCTTGCGGACTGCCGTAGAGGTTGGAGACATGCATCAGTTCGGCGGCCTGCCGCTGGATCGCGCCGATCAGTCCGGGGTGTGAATGGCCCAGGATATTGACCGCGATGCCCGCCGCGAAATCGAGATAGCGCTGTCCATCCTCGCCGATCAAATGACAATGATCGCCGCGCACCGGCCGGACTGCGCTCCGGCCATAGACCGGCATCAAGGGAGTGATCGACATGGGAAAATCCTCTTGCATGCAAATATGCGGTGAATTTAACGACAAATAGCGGCCCCCCGGATTAGCCACCGGGGAGCCGCCATGACGCTTTGTTATTTCCGCCTCCCCTGGATCCGGGTCGGCAGTTTACCGACCTGGATCACCGGGGACAATGCGGACGGATTCAACCCTGATGCGTCACCAGGTTGACCGCCGAGTATTTACCTCGTCGATCGACCTCGATGTCGAATTCCAGCCGGTCACCTTCCGCCAGTTCGCGCATGCCCGAACGTTCGACCGCGCTGATATGCACGAATGCGTCGGGTTGCCCGTCGTCGCGAGTGATGAAGCCGAAGCCCTTCATCGCGTTGAAGAACTTGACCGTGCCGGTGGCGCGTTCGCCGGTCAGCTTGCGCACCGGCGCTTCCTCACGCTTGGCCACGGGAATCACGTCACCCATCGGAATCAGATCGCTGGCGGAAATCTTGCCGCCGCGGTCGACCAGGGTAAACTCCAGGCCTTGCCCTTCGGCCAGACCTTCCATTCCCGCACGTTCGACCGCGCTGATGTGCACGAACACATCCTCGCCGCCGTCTTCACGCTGGATAAAGCCGAAACCCTTCTGGACATTGAAGAATTTCACGACGCCCTTGCTCTGGCCGACGACTTGCGCCGGCATTCCGCCCGCACCGCCGCCGCTGGCACCGCGCGGGGCAAAGCCACCGCCGCCACCGGAACCGCCGCCAAAACTGCTGCGCGGTGCGCCGCCACCGGCGTTAAAGCCGCTGCCGCCACCGGGGCCGCGACCACCGCCGCCGAACCGGTCGCCGCCACCACCGAAGCGATCACCACCGCCGGCGCTGCCACCCCCTGCAAAAGGGTCGAAGCTTTCCTCGCCGAACCCGTCGCGCTTGTCTCGGCCCCTGCCGCGACGTCCTCTATCAAAACCCATAAACCCGAACGTACCTTCGCTTCGTCCCATTGCACACCGATCGGCAACGTGGACGATCCGCGCCGATCGACAAGATCAGATGCCGGATTGGTGCACGGCACTGTCATTGGTTTCTCACACTTATACCAAAAAAAAATTCTTTGCGAACAGATTCGAAAGTCAAGCCCAAGTCTAGTGGTACAATGTCAGGATACTTCGGAAATAGACGGAATCGACCGTATTCAACACTGGCGGGCACGCCGCTTGTCAGAACGACCGGCACTTGGCACAAGCGCAGCGCTGGTGCGCTCGTCGCATGGACAGCACCGTTCACCGGGAGTCTACGCATGTTTCGCCAGCTATCTGAACGAGTCTGGGCCAGTCCGCAGATCGGCATAGCCGAAATCGGCGTCGCGGCGGCCAAGGGCATCGGGCTGATAATCAACAATCGCCCCGAAGGCGAAAGCGAGGACCAGACTGCCGGCAGCGACATCGCAGCGGCAGCGCAGGCGGCGGGCATCGCCTATGTCGCGATCCCGGTTACCCATGCCGGGTTCAGCGAACCACAGGTCGCGGCCATGGCGGCCGCGCTCGCCGATTCGGATGTTTCGGTGCTCGCCTATTGCCGCTCCGGCACGCGCTCGACTTTGTTGTGGGCCCTGGCCGAGGCGAGCCGAGGCGCCGATCCGGCGGAACTGGCCAGCCAGGCTGCCAGCGCCGGCTACGATGTCTCGAACATCGCCCCTCTCCTCGACATGCTCGCGGCAAAGGCCGCAAGCGACAAAAGATGATCGCGGTGCCTTGAACCAATGCCGTCGCGGCGCGTTCTCTTTGGCAGGTAAAGTCGCCGCGCCAATGCTCTACCAGCCTGTAAAACCAGGATTATGCCTTGCCCAACCCGCTTATCAAACATTACGATGTCATCGTCGTCGGCAGCGGTCCCGGCGGAGCTTCGCTCGCCCACCGCCTCGCGAAGACCGGCAAGCGCATCCTGATCCTGGAACGCGGCGAGTACCTGCCGCGCGAGGAGGCGAACTGGTCGGCAGAAGCGGTGTTCGTGCAGGGGCGCTATCAGGCAAAGGAACGCTGGCTGGATATCGCCGGCAAACCGTTCGCGCCGCAGTTGCATTATTTTGTCGGCGGCAATTCCAAGGTGTATGGCGGTGCCCTGTTCCGGCTGCGCGAACGTGACTTTGGCGAGGTCGTGCATGCCGGTGGGATTTCGCCGGCGTGGCCACTCGATTACGCCGCGTTCGAACCCTGGTATCAAGCCGCCGAGGACTTGTTCGAGGTGCATGGCGAACGCGGCGAGGATCCGCTCGAGCCATGGGCCAGCGCGCCTTATCCGCGACCGCCGGTCAGCCATGAGCCAAGGATCGCCGCACTGGCCGATTCGTTTTCCCGGATCGGACTGAAGCCGTTTCACATTCCCCTGGGGGTCCGGCTGGACGAGGTGGACGGCAAGGTGACGCCGACCAGCCCTTGCATCAGATGCAGTTATTACGATGGTTTTCCGTGCCCGCTTAACGCCAAGGCCGATGCCCAGGTGATGTGCATCGATCCGATGCTGGCCGCGCATGACAACGTCACCCTGCTGACCGGGGCCTATGTCAGCCGGCTGTCGACCGATCCTTCGGGCAAGACCGTCCGCGAGGTCGAGGTAATCCGCAACAGCGAAACCGAGCGTTACAGCGCCGATATCGTCGTCGTGGCCGCGGGCGCCTTGTCATCGGCGCTGCTGCTGCTGCGCTCGGCCAGCGCTGCGCATCCCGCCGGCCTGGCCAACGGGTCGGACCAGGTCGGGCGCAATTACATGCGTCATGAAATGAGCGTGCTGATGGCGGTGATGCGCAAGCCCAACGACACCGTGTTCCAGAAAACCCTGGCGTTCAGCGATTTCTATTTCGGCAGCGACGACTGGGAATATCCGCTCGGGCTGGTCCAGTTGATGGCGACCAGCCACACCGAACAGATCAAGGCCGAGGTGCTGCCGCTGTGGCTGGAATGGATGCCGGGGCTGCCCTTCGAGCAGATCGCCCGCCATTCGCTGGACTTCTGGCTGCAGGCGGAGGATTTGCCCGATCCCGCCAATCGCATCTATTACCGCGACGGCGAGGTGCATCTCGATCTGCGGCCGACCAACCCACAGGCGTTGGACCGGCTGAAGGCAAAGCTCAAGCAGGTGCTCGATCGCAGCGGCAATACCGCGCTGCTGTTCGACCGCTCGCTGTATCTGGGGCAGGATATCGGCTTGCCGGGTACGGCGCATCAGGCGGGGACGGCGCGCTTCGGCAGCGATCCGGCGACTTCGGTGCTCGATCTCGACTGCCGGGCGCATGAGGTCGATAATCTCTATGTCACCGATGCCAGCTTCTTTCCGTCAATCGGCGCGGTAAACCCGACCCTGACGATCATCGCCAATGCCCTGCGCGTCGCGGATATCATCGCGGCGCGGATCGCATGAGCGGCGGGGACTGGGGCGTGCTGGCGGTGCGGCTGATGACAGTGGTGTTGTTCCTGCCGTTCAGCGCACTCGATAAGCTGCTCAATTTTCGTGGCGCGGTGGGACAGTGTCGCACCGTGTTTGCGCCGCCCGCGCTGGCGACCCTGGTCATCATCGGCGGGCTGGGGATCGAAGTCTCGACCTCGCTGGCGATCCTCACCGGGTTTGCCGACCGCTTGGGCGCGGCGGTGCTGGCGGTCTATTGCGTGTTCACCGCGGTGTTGTTCAAGCGGTTCTGGCGGCCGGGCGATTTCTGGAACGACGCCGCTGGCCAGGGACGCACGCTGTTCTGGGATTTCCTCAAGAATTTTGCGCTGGGCGGCGCGCTGCTGCTGTTGGCGGTCGGTCCTGACGGATCGCATGCGCGCGATCTGCTGGCCGATCCGCTGTCCTCCACCCATCCTTATGGGAGTACCGCACAATGAGCGACCTGGGTCCGAGACCGCAGGTGCCGTATTGGCATTTGTGGGTCGATGAGCAGGGCGTCAGCCATCAGCAACAATGCGCGTTGACCGATTACGAGGCGCAAAGCGTCGGTCCCGCAGATCCGCAATGGAACAACAAGCAACCGCGCGGCGAAGCAACCGTGGTGTTTACCGTGCAGCCGGTTGGCTGGATCGGCGAATGGCACGAAAATCCGGCGCCGCAATGGATCGTCGTGTTATCGGGTCGCTGGTTCATCGAAAGCATGGACGGGACCCGGATCGAGCAGGGGCCGGGCGAGTTTTCGCTGGGCGAGGACCAGGGCTGCAGCGCGCGCGAAGGCCGGTTGGGTCATCGTTCGGGGACGGTGGGCGATGTGCCGGCAGTGCTGATGACGGTGCAACAGCACATCGATCCGGTCCGCGCCGCCTGTCACATTCGTTGACGCCATGATCTCCGCCAGCGAGCCGCGCTACACGATTCACGACGACCGGTTCCGGCGGATGATCCTGGGCAATGCGCGGCTGGCGGTGCTGGGTGAAAACTTCGGCTGGACCGAGGGGCCGGTGTGGTTTGCCGAGCATGACATGCTGGTGTTCAGCGATGTTCCCGGCAATCGCGAGTGGTGTTGGCGCGAGTGGTGTTGGCGCGATAGTGGTGGCGTGGCGGTTTATCGCGAGCCTTCCGACCATGCCAACGGCCATGCGCGTGATCGTCAGGGTCGGTTACTGACCTGTTCGCATGGGCGCCGCGCGGTGTTGCGCCGCGAGCGCGATGGCAGCGAGACGGTGCTGGCCGAGAATTATCAGGGGCGGCGGCTCAATTCGCCGAACGATATTACCTGTCATGGGGATGGCTCGGTATGGTTCACCGATCCCACCTACGGCATCGAAACCGATTACGAAGGCACCAGGGCGCAATCCGAGAACGCTGCCGCCGTCTATCGTATCGACCCCGGCGGCGGTGATCCGGTGGCTGTGATTACCAGCCTGCCCGGCCCTAACGGGCTGGCGTTTTCGCCCGACGGACGCCGGCTATACGTCAGCGAAACAGGCGATCAGTTCGCCGCCCATCCCGAGCGCAGCGTGCGAAGCTTCACCTTGGCGGATGATGGCAGCGTTGGCGACGAGGCGGAATTCGCGGTGGTTGCGCCCGGCTATTGCGACGGCATGGCGGTGGATGAAGCGGGTAATCTATGGCTGAGCGCAGGCGACGGGGTGCATTGCCATGCGCCCGATGGCACGCTGCTGGGGTGCATCCATGTCCCCGCGACGGTGAGCAATCTGTGCTTCGGCGGGTACAGGCTATCGCGGCTGTTTCTCTGCGCCTCGCATAGCCTGATGGCGATCGACATCAACATGCGGGGATTGGCGCTGGTATGATGCCATTCGAGCGCCTGATCGCGATCCGGCTGGTCAGCCATGACGCCGCGGCGCTGGCCGGGTTTTATGTCGCGGCGCTGGGTTTCGAGCCAGGATCGACCGGGCCGATTGCAGCGGAGGAACTGGCCCTGCTGGGGCTGGCGGGGAGCGGCACGAGAACCGCGCTGGCGCTGGCCGGGCAAGTGCTGGAGATCGATCAGTTCGATCCCCCCGGCTTGCCATACCCGTTGCCGCGCGTTTCGGATGACCGCCTGTTCCAGCATTTCGCCATGACGACAGCCGACATGCCGGGAGCTTGGGCGCGGGTACTGGCCGCCGGAAGTCGCCCGGTTTCCACCCATGGACCGGTGCAGTTGCCGCCCGCAAACGGCAGCGTCCAGGCGGTCAAATTCCGCGATCCCGAAGGCCATCCGCTCGAACTGCTGGCGTTTCCGGACAACGCGGCCAGCGCTCACCCGCTGGTTATCGATCACAGCGCTATCGTGGTGCGCGATCTCGCGGCGAGCCTGGACTTCTATCACGCGCGCGGGCTGGCGACAGGCGAGCGGACGCTTAACCATGGCCCGGCGCAAGCCGCGCTCGACGGCTTGCATCCTGCCCCGGCAGCGCAGGATGCCCGGTCTGGCCCCCGTGTCGACGTGGTGCCACTCGATCCGTCCGGCGGTGGCGCGCATCTCGAATTATTGGGCTATCGCGATCCTGCACCGCGGCCGGAGACTGCGTGGCAGGTCAACGATGTCGCGGCGACGCGGCTCGTCTGGCACAGCGGCCAGGCGGCGATCATTGCCGATCCCGACGGCCATCTGCATCAATGCCAGCCGCCCGACACGCAACCCGCATCCCCTTGAGCGACCGGGCGACCACATTGTCGAGATCTCCGTCGTATAGCGAATCCGCGACATCGATCGAGAATATCTCGGTGACATAAGCGCCGCGAAACCCGGCGGCATGAGTCGCCGCGATCAGGCGCGACAGCGGAATGACGCCGTCGCCCGGCACGATCCGGTCGGCAAAGGAGCGCGGCACCCGCCAGTCGCTCGCCTGCACCGTAAAGATGCGGTCGCCGGCCCGCGCGATCGCCGCTTCGATATCGGCGTTCTGCCAGACATTCCAGTAATCGAGACATATCCCGACCTCGTCGCGGCCCGCATCCTCGATCACTGCCAGCGCCTGATCTACGGTCCAGATCGCACTTTCGGCATTGACCGAGGTGGGATTCAGCGGCTCCAGCGCCAGCCTCACGCCATGGTCCGCCGCAATCGGCGCCAGCTCGCGCAATTGCCCGGCCACGACCCGCATCGCTTCCGCCATGTCTCCGCGCGGATGAGCGCCCGTGTTGGTGATGAACGGCGCGCCGGGTGCGAACCGGGCCAGCCGCTCGATCGACCCGCGCAGGGCAGCGGCACGGTCCGCCAATGCCTGCGGCTCGGGCGTCATGCGGCTGGCGAAAAAGGTGCGGACCCTGGGCTGGATGCCGCTGATGCTCAACCCGGCAGCGGTGATAGCCGCCATCTGTTCCGCAGATCGCACCGGATCGAGCTTGGCTTCGACCACTTCGATCGCATCGGCGCCGGCTTTCGCATAGCTGTCGAGGTCCTGTTCGAAGGACCACGGCATCGTCGTGAACTCGCTGATACCCAAAACCGCCAAGGCCGTTCTCCCATTCGCTGGAAGTCAACGCGCGGCGTGGCCGGATGCTCCCATTGCGGTCCGAGGCCCGTCCGCTTCGCCGCCCAGCGCCTGGACCAGGGCGATATTGCTGCGCAGGCGCTGCGTCTGCAGGCTGATCAGCGTCTCCTCGGCGGTCAGCGCCTCAGTTTGCGCGGTCACCACCTCGAGATAATCGGCTGCCCCGTCGGTATAGCGGATCAACGCCAGATCGCTGGTGCGCTGAGCCGAGGTCGCCGCGTCGCGCTGGTCGCGTTCTTCGTCGGATAGATGGCGCAGTGCCGCCAGCCCATCCTCGACATCGCGAAACGCGGCCAGCACGGTATTGCGATAGTTGGCGGCGACTTCGTCATATTGCGCCCGGCTCAGCCTGACTTGGGCGCGCCGCTTGCCACCGTCGAAGATCGGGGCCAGGGCCTGCGCCGGCCCCAGGCTCCAAAAGCTGGTCGGTGCGGTGAACAGCGCGCCGACGGTGGTTTGAAAGCCCGCTGCCAGCCCCAGCGTGACATCGGGGAACAGCGCGGCGCGAGCGACGCCGATCTCGGCGTTATAGGCAAACATGCGTCGTTCGGCGGCAGCGATATCGGGCCGGCGCTGCAACAGTGTCGAAGGCTGGCTGGCGGGTATCGGCGGCAGGACGATCTTTTCCAGCTGGGGCGCTATAGTGAAATCAGCGGTCACCGCGCCGACCAGCGCGGCGAGTTCATGTTCATTGGCGGCGCGCTGGTTAGCGACATCGGACACCTGCGCCAGCGCCGAGGCCAGGGTCGATCGCGCTCGGCTGACATCCATGCCCGCGGCAACCCCGCCATTGTGGCGTGCCACGGTCAGCTCGTAAGCGCGGTTGTAAGCCGCAACCGTGCGCCGCAACAGATCGGCCCGCGCGTCGAGCCCGCGCAGGCGGACATAGGCATCGGCAACCTGGGCCTGCAGACTGAGCCGGGCCGAAGCGAGGTCGTCACTGCTGGCGGCGGCATTGGCCCGCGCCGCTTTCACGGTGTTGCGGATGCGGCCCCACAGGTCAATTTCGTAGCTCAGCGTGCCTTCGACCGTATATTCATTGTAAGTAACCGGTACGCCTCGGCTGTTGCTGGGCGCATGAGCCGAAACGCGATTGCGTGTGGCGCTGCCCGACGCATCGATTTCCGGTACGAGCTCAGCGCGGGCAACACTCACCTGCGCGCGTGCCTGGTCGTAGCGGGCGAGCGCCGCTGCCAGTGTCGGGCTGGCGGCGACGGCGCGAGTTTCGAGATCGTCGAGGGCGGGATCATTGAACGCCAGCCACCATGCGCCGCGTGCGTCAGCATCCATGGGAGTTGCGGTCGTCCAACCGGGCAACGCGGTCCCGGCCTCCTTGTACTGCGTCGGCACCGCAATCGCCGGGGGATGATAGGCCGGGGCCAGCGAACAGCCCGACACCAGGGCGCCGGCAATCACCCCTAGCGCCCCCAGCGCTGCTTTAGTTGGCATGCGGGGCGCTCTTGCCCGCAGTGGCAACGCGGACCTGATCGCCGGTGCGGATCGAATCGGGCGGGGTATCGATGATCCGGTCCTTCGGCGAGAGGCCGGCGATAGACACCGTGGCGCCGGCATCGCGAGTGATCTTGATCAGCTTTACCGTTGCCCGCCCACGATCGTCGACCAGCGCCACGGCCGGTCCATTGTTGGTGTAGAGGACCACGCTGCCGGGTACGGTCAAATCCCGGCCGCCGCCTTTGCCATGATCGAAGGCGACCTCGGCAAAGGCGCCTGGCTTCAGCGCGCCATCGGAGTTGTCGGTCTGGAGTTCCACCAGCACCGATCCCGATTGCTGGTCCACCGCCTGCGAATTGTGGACGAGCGCAGCGGCGTATTTGCGCCCCGGATATTCCGGCAGGGTAATAGTGGCGGTCGCGCCGTTTTCGACCTGCGCCGTCTGCCCCTGCGGCACGCGCACATAGATCCGCATGCGGTGGACATCGGAAATCGTGAACAGGGGCTGCGACGCGGCGTTGCCGGCCACGACCAGCTGGCCGATCTGCGTGGAACGGCTGCTGACCACGCCGGAAAATGGCGCGGTCAGCTTGGTAAAGCCTTCCAGCGCCAGCAGCCGGCGGACGTTAGCCAGGGACGCGTTGCTCAGCGCCCGCTTCGCTTCAAGATCGCCGGTCTTTTCGTCGCTTTCCTGGCGCGACACCGCATCCTGCGCCAGCAGGGCCGTCCATCGCCGCGCAGTGATTTCGGCAAGATGCTGATTCGCCAGCGCCGTCTCGTAATCGGCGCGGGCCTGCGCCAGCTGCTGATCGAGATCGGGCGCGTCCAGCGTCGCCAGGACCTGTCCGGTCTTGACTCGCTGGCCGATATCGACCCGCCATTCCCGGACATAGCCATTGGTGCGGGCAAAGATCGCGGCGCTGTTATAAGCCTGGATATTGGCGGGGAGCACCAGCGGATTGCTCTGCGGGCGACTGGGCGAAACGACGGTGACCTCGGGAATTGCGGCCTGCGCGGCGGTGCTGCGCAATGCATCGTGAGAACGGATACGGCTGAACATGCCGATCGCGGCGATCGCCAGCAGGCATAGCGCGGCGATGATCCCCCAGCGCTTGAGCGTGCGGCTGTCGGGGCCCTCGCCGGTATCTGCCGGGGCCGAAGCGGCGGGAGCCTGGGAATCGGCAGGCGAGCGGGTGGTGTCAAGCATGATGCGGATGCGGCTCCGTTGCGGAGGATGCGTGGCCGGAGTCGGAAGCGACGTCCGCGGCTTCGTCGTTGCGGCTGCTCTTGCGATGGACGATGCTGAATACGGTGGGCACGAAGAACAGCGTGGCAACGGTGGCGCAGAGCAGCCCACCGATCACCGCGCGGCCAAGCGGCGCGTTCTGCTCGCCGCCTTCGCCGATGCCCAGCGCCATCGGGACCATGCCGATGATCATTGCCAGCGCGGTCATCAGCACCGGGCGGAACCGCACATAGCCGGCGTTAAGCGCGGCAGCGAAGGCATCGCCCGTCTCATCGAGTTGCTCGCGGGCGAAGCTGACCATCAGAATCGAGTTCGCGGTGGCGACGCCCATGCACATGATCGAGCCGGTCAGCGCCGGTACCGATAGCGGCGTGCCGGTGATGAACAGCATCCACACGATCCCCGCCAGCGCCGCCGGCAACGCGGTTATGATCACGAACGGATCGGACCAGCTTTGAAAATTGACCACGATCAGCAGGTAGACCAGCACGATCGCCGCCACCAACCCGAGGCCGAGTCCCGAGAACGCCTTGTTCATCGTTTCGTATTGGCCGCGAATGGCGACGGTCACGCCCTTGGGCTGCGATTTGGCGAGCGACTTGATCGCCGACTGGATGTCGCCCGCGACCGCGCCCATGTCGCGCCCCTGCGTGGTCGCATAGATGTCGATCACCGGCTGGATGTTGTAATGCGACACCACCGGCGTGGTGGTCGATCGTTCCAGCGTGGCCAACCCGCTGAGCGGTTCCGTCGTCGTGCCGCCGGTGCCCGAGATCGGCAGATTGCCCAGCTCGTTCAGCGACTGGACCATATATTCGGGTGCCTGCGCGACGACCGCATAGGACACCCCGTTCGTGGGATTGACGAAAAATACCGGTGCGACCTGCGCTGAACCGGCGAGCGACGTGGACAGGCTGTTGGTCACATCGCGCTCGGTCAGGCCGTATTGGCCGATCCGCGACCGATCGACGTTGACGTTGAATTGCGGGGCCGATGACGGCTGCTGGATGCGCGGATCGGCGATACCGGGAATGACCGATACCTTGGGCAGCAGCAGATTGGCATAGGCGCGAACCGCATCGAGCTTGCGACCGGTCACCTGGACGTCGATCGGCGCGGGCGAACCGAAGTTCAGGATCTGGCTGGTGATGTCCGCCGGCAGGAACGAGAATGTCGTTCCTGCAAAGCGCTCGGTCAACTCGCGGCGCAGGTCGGCGACGACCTGTTCGGTCGGCTGGTGACCTTCTTTCAGCGCGATCAGGATGTCGCCGTCCTGCGGACCGATGGTGCCGCTGTTGTTATAGGTGGTGTTGATGGCGCTGACCGGCAGGCCGATATTGTCCGCGATCGTATCGAGATCGGCGGCAGGAATTATCTGGCGGATGGCCGTCGTGATCCGGCCGAAACGGGCGGAGGTGTCCTCGATCCGGGACCCCATCGGCACGCGCACATGCATCTGGATCTGGCCCGAATCGACATAGGGGAAAAAGGTGCTGCCCAGCATCGGAAACAGCAGGAACGACAGCCCGACCACCGCCAGAAAGCCGATCAGGAACGGTCGTCCGGTGGACAGGGCGCGGCGCAGCAGGCCGATATAGATCAATCGCACCCGCTCGAACCGGGTCTCGAAGCCGCGCTGGAACCGGTGCAGCATGTTCCCGCGCGCCGCACCGTCCTTGTGGGCACCGTGATCGTCTTCGTTATGCGGCTTGAGCAGATACATCGCCATGGTCGGGACCAGCGTGCGCGACAGCACGAACGAGGCGATCATCGCAAACACCACCGACAGCGCCAATGGCACGAACAGGAAGCCCGCCACCCCCGGCAACAGGAACATCGGCACGAACACGATGCAGATGCACAGCAGCGAGACGAACGCCGGCGTCACGATCTGGGCGGACCCGTCCAGGATCGCCTGGATCACGTCCTTGCCCTGTTCGAGATGCCAGTTGATGCTCTCGATGGTTACCGTCCCTTCATCGACGAGAATACCCACCGCCAGCGCCAGCCCGCCCAGCGTCATCGTGTTCAGGGTATGGCCGGTGGCGGCCAGCGCCGCGATCGCCGCCAGGATCGACAGCGGGATCGACATCGCGATGATGATGGTGGAACGCCATGAGCCCAGGAACAGCAGGATCATCAGCGAGGTCAGCCCCGCCGCGATCAGCGCCTCGCGAATGACCCCCGATACCGACGCCTTCACGAACACCGACTGGTCGCCGATGGTCAGCACCTTGAGCGAACTCGGCAGGCCGACGGTAATCTTGGGTATCAGTTGCTTGACGCCGTCGATGATCGCCAAGGTGGATGTCGAACCATTCTTGAGCACCGTCAGCAACACCGAACGGTTGCCGCCGACATGGACGATGTTCTGCTGCGGGGGATAGCCGTCGCGGACATAGGCGACATCGCGCATATAGATGGTGGCGCCGTTGGTCACCTTGACCGGCAGGTCGTTCAAGCCTTCGATCGTGCTGGGCGCATTGTTCAGGCGCACGCTGTACTGGGTCGGGCCGACCTTCATGAACCCGGCGGGATTGATCTGGTTCTGAGCGGCAATGGCATTGGCCACGTCCTGCGCCGATAGCCCCTTTGATGTCAGCGCCTGCGGGTTGAGATCGACCTGGACCTGCCGCTGCTTGCCGCCCGACGGGTAGGGCATGGCCAGTCCCGGTATGGTGACCAGCTGCGGGCGAATCTGGTTCGCGCCGATGTCGAACAATTGTTGTTCGGACAGGCCTTTGCCGGAGAGGGCAAGCTGGATGATCGGCACGGTCGAGGCATTATAGTTCAGGATCAGCGGCGGCGTCGTCCCCGGCGGCATCTGCCGCAGCACCGTCTGCGAGATCGAAGTGACCTGCGCGGTGGCGATGCGGATATCGGCGCCGGGCTGGAGGTAGATCTTGACGATGCCGATACCCTGGAACGACTGGCTCTCGATATGCTCGATATCGTTGACGGTGGTGGTCAGCACGCGTTCGTACGGCGTGATGATCCGGTCCGACATGTCCTGGGGCGGCAGGCCGGAATATTGCCAGGCCACCGCGACCACCGGAATGCCGATATTCGGAAAGATATCGACGGGCGTGCGGAGCGCCGCGATGATACCCATCACCGCGATCAGGATAGCCATGACGATAAACGTCAACGGCCGTTGCAGCGCAACCTGGACAATCTTGATCATTCGCGACTCCGGCCCGGTCCCGTCCGTGCCCAGGCCGGATGGAACCTATCTATTCCCGCCAGCCCCGGTCGGCCTGTCGGTGATCTGGCCCGACAGGTCAAGCATGGCACTTCGATAAGCGTACCATGCGACAATTTGCGATAAACTGGGGCTAAACCACTAATCAACATCGGAATAGCTTGCAGGTTCCCGCAATCAAGAGAAAGATATCTCTATAAGGGAGGGGCCGCACGATGGCAAATGTGTGTTTTGGGGTTGCGGCGCTGTGTCTGCTGTTATTTGCACATCCGTACCTCACTTACGTTGTGAGTTTGCGTGTGCTGCGAACCGCTCCGCTGGCTTTTGGTACTGCTGAAGCCCCGGTCAGTGCGACGCTGGTCTTTGCCGCTTTTAACGAAGAACTGTCGCTGCCGCAAAAGATAGCCAATCTGCGCGCGATCCGGCTGGCCTGTCCCGATATCGAAATCATCGCCTATTCCGATGGCAGTTCGGATGGCACCGTGGCGTTGCTGGAGGCCTGCGGCATCGTCCGTCTCATTGCCAGCCCAGCGCGCACCGGCAAAGCGGTGGGGATGCAGCAAATGGTGCGCGAGGCACGCGGCGAGATAGTCATCTTTACCGATGCCAACGTCATTCTCGACCCCGCCTCGATTGCGCCGCTGCTGCTCTATTTCACCGATCCCCAGATCGGCGGCGTTGCCGGCAGCCTCCATTATGTCAATAACGATGCCGGGGCCACAGCCCACGCCGGCGGCTTGTACTGGCGGCTGGAAGAAAGCATCAAGCAGGCGGAATCGCGGGTCGGCTCGATCATGGGCGCCGATGGTTCGATCTTCGCGATGCGTCGCTCGCTTTATCCGGTGGTGCCGCCCGACCTGCTGGATGACATGACCGCGTCGCTGGCGGTGACCTCCGCCGGGTTTCGGCTGGTCCATTCGACCAGCGTGATCGCCTATGAGAAAAGTGCTACTTCGGCGGTCGAGGAGTTTCGGCGCAAGCGCCGCATCGCCTGCCGCGCTTTTCAAACGCACCGCTATCTGTGGCCGCGCCTGACCGGCCGGCATGGCGTGCTGTTCACTTACAAATATGTGTCGCATAAGCTGCTGCGCTGGCTGGGACTGTTGCCGCTGTTGCTGGGGATGGTGCTGATGAGTGCCGGATTGGCGCTGGCCGGGCATCTACCCGCGCTGGCGCTGCTGGCTGCGGCGCTGGTCGTGTTCCTGGCGGCGGGCAGCGCCGGGCTCCCCGGCCTCGCCACCGGGTGGCAGATCCTGATGGCGATCACCGCGACCTTCCTGGGTGTCACCGACGCCATGCGCGGCCGCAAGATGCGGGTCTGGACTCCCGCAGCCTCGCGCAACTGACCCGGATCAGCGCCGCAGTGCCCGGACCGTGACCGATCGGATCGTCATTTCCGCCGGAAAAACCGTAGCCATGCGGGGATTGCCATCGAAGACGCCGCCCACCGCCAGATCGAGCTGGATAGCCATCGCCCGGTCCGGAACGGCGTCGCGCAGCGTGTAATAGGGCGTGCCGTCGATCAGCCAGGTCACCGCCTGCGGGGTCCAGACCAGACCGTAGCGATGGGGCGCGGTGACGAAATCGGTGGCCCACAATCGGGGTTGCCACCCGCACGCCGATGATAGCCCGAACGCCGACGATCGCACATCGCCGATCCGGGTACAGGTGAAGCCGTGATGCGTTCCTGCCGTCCAGTGATGCAAAGTGCTCTGGAACAGGCCGGGATGCGAGCCGAAGCCTTCCATGACGTCGATCTCGCCGTCGATCGGGAGTGCGTAAGGGGTACGCAACCATATTGCCGGCCATAACCCCGGTCCTGCCGGCATGCGCGCTACGATATCGAAGCAGCCGTAGCGGAAAGTGGCTTTGCTGGCGATTCGCCCGGATACGTAGCTGGCGCCGCGCCGGGTCGCGGTAATGCGCAGCCCCTGCGCACCGACGGCGACCGCGTCGCGCCGATAGGCTTGCAACTCGCCGTTGCCGTTGACGATCGCCGGGTGGATTATCGTTGTCCAGCGCGGGCTGATATCGGCGTCGGTGAAATTTTCGGCAAAAATAAGTGTCGCCGTGCAGGCGCCGACAAACGAATTGTCGGCTGCCATCGCGGTCGTGCCGAGTATAGCGCCCGCGAGCACTGCCGCGATCATGGCCAGGAATCCAGCTCACGCATCGCCTGGACATAGCCCGCCGCCAATGTTTCCCAGCCAGCCGCTGCGAGGAAACCGCTTTGCAGATCGGCGGCGAAGGCCTGCCTGACCGGCGCCGGGACCGCGATGAAGCCGCGCACCGCGTCGGCGATCGCAGCGGCGTCGGCGCGGTCCGCCACTTGCGGCCACGGCGCGGCGCCCGAATCGACCTGAGCGACATGCGCGGCGGCGGCGGTGGCGATCACCGGCACGCCATTCGACACGGCCATGACGACGACGCCGCTTTGCGAATCGAACCCGGCATAGGGGCACAGCATCGCGTCCACGCCGGACAGCACGCAGGCCAGTTCGTCATCGGCGATGAAGCGCGGCCGGATGTCGAAGCCGGGATCGCCGCACGGGATTTCGGCCAGGCAGCGCTCCCAATAGGCGGCATCCTCGCGCCGGGGGGCACCGGCAATGCGCAGGGCGACGGGTATTCCTTCCGCACGCAATTGCCGCAAGGCGCAGATCGCTTCGAGCACGCGCTTGTTCGGCCGCAGCGAACCGAATACCAGCAGGCACAGGTCCGCTTGAGGTTCATGCAGCAGCTTGGTGACGACGAATGGCCCATGAAACAACGTACGAACGCGTCGCGCCGGGACTTTGGCCTCCGCAATCAGACGCCGGCTCTGCGCGGCATTATTGGTGACGATCAGGTCGCAAGTACGATAGGCGACGCGGTACAACCAGCGTTCCAGCCCCTGCAACGCAGCGGGAAAACGCAGCGTATGCGGGTAAAAATCATGCAGGCTCAGCACGATGCGTGCCCGTTTCAGCCGGGCGGCAACGATCGGTGCCAGACTGGCCGGCAGGGTAGGCGCAATGTGGACCATCAGCAGCGGGCGGCCCGGTCCGGCCTCGCGCAACACCGCCGCCGCCAGCGCCAGCGACTGGCGCGCCAGCCCCAATGTCTTGCGCCATCCGTCGGGCGCGGTGGGGGGCGAGATCGTCACCCGCCGCGAGATCGACAGCGGATAGGGCTGTTCCCGCGCGATCATCGTTACCGGATGGCAGGCGACCTCCAGCGCATTGGCCAGTTCCACCGTAAAACGTCCCATCCCCGAGCCATCGGCTTCCGTAGCGATGATGACGGGTTCGGACGCGCGAGGGGGCGGTCGCACACCGCGCCGCCACGCCACCCCGGCCAGGATAGCCAGCGCCGCGCCCAGTTCGACCCCGGCGCCGGCCGCGATTGCCGGGCCGAAGCCGGAGCTGCGCCACACCGCATAGCGCGCCACGTTAGCCAACGCATAGCCCGCCAGCGTCACCACCGTATAGCGCCGGGCGGCGCCGCGCGCGAACGACAGGCGGTTCAGCATGATGTTCGCCCCCTGCGCCACCAGCCAGACGCTGTAGGCCGGGATCAGCCGGCAGAGCAGGGCCATGGTGGCCGAATTGCTGTACCGGCCCACCAGCAGTGCGCCGGTGCCGATCGCTGCGGCGATCAGTACAAGGCCGGCCAGCGTCAGGCCAGCAACCCGCAATTGATAGTGCCGCGCCGCCTCTGGCTCCAGCCGCATCAGGCGGACCATCGCGATATTGGCGAGCGGGCCGATCACCAGGCCATTGGCGGTCAGCGCGATCCGCTGCGCCAGCGATCCCGCCGAGGTCACCCCGGCGCCCGACTGCGCCGCCAGCCACAGCACCGCCGCCTGCGACGCCAGGAAGCCGATAGTCTCGACACCGGCCATGCCCAGCATCGGCACGAATACCCGCCGGCATGACGCGGCGGCGGCAACGCGCTGTGCCGCTGCGGCCGGCGCCCTGACGCCGGTATGGATGACCCGCCAGCCATACAGCGCGGCAATCAGTGCGGCACCGGTAAAAGCGCCGGTCAGCACCAGTTCCACCCGGCGGTGCAGCAACCATGCGCCAAGACCCAGCAGCACTACGAAGCTGGCGTTATTGACGAACAGCACCGCCTGGGCCTGCGCGAAATGCGCCCGCGCGTTAGCCACCGCCGCGCTCAGCCCGATCAGCCCGGTCGCAGCACAGGCCAGCGCCATCAGCAGCGGTGGCAACAGTTGGCGGTCTCCGACTGGACCGGCCACTGCCAGACGCAGTGCAACACCCAGGAAAGCGGCGCTCAGCAGCCCCGTCGCGATGGCCAACCAACGCAGCAGGATGGCAACACGCAGGCTTTCTTCAGGCGCGTCGGCCCGGTTCGACCAGGCGATATAGGCGGTGGAAAACGGTCCGCCGAGAAAGGTAAAAAGATAGGTCGGCGTTGCCGCAAGCTGGTAAAAGCCATCGGTCGCGCGCGAAAAGCCGAAGCCGGCGGCGATGATCAGCTCGCGCAGGAAGCCCATCGCCCGCGAGACCAGGGTAAACCCCAGGATAGTGCCGACCAGCCGTCCGCGTCGCCGGCTCATGCGGCGGCGGCAAGCGCAGCAAGGTCGCGCGCAACAAAACTGCGACGGCGCACGGCGGCGGCGAAACGCGGCAGCGTCAGCCCGAGCGCCATCATGATGATCTGGTTGATCGGGCCATCGCCGTCATCGAACAAACCGGCCAGCTCGACCTGCCCGCGCAGGAACAGGCTGACCAGCAGGGTGAGCGACAAGAAGCGCGCCGGCCGCGCCAATTGGCCGCCGTGGCGCAGGGCGAATCCCGCCAGCAGACACCATGACGCGAATAACCCGGCCAGCCCCACCGCGCCGCGCTCCACCAGCACGCTCAGCCAGATATTGTGAAAGCCACCCGCCTGCAGCGCATAGAGCGAGGCGAATTCATCGATATTGCTGAAATGGGCCTTGCCGAGGTTGGCGTGGATGACATCCTGGAACCTGCCCGGTCCAAAGCCGAACAGCGGTTGCTGCGGCCAGACGGCCACCGCGACCTGCCACAGCGCCGCCCGCCCGGCGAGCTGGGTTGCGACGGTGGAATGGGCGATCGCCTCGATATGGCTGAAAAACAGCGCCAGCATCCCCCCGCCGACCAGCGCGGCAGCGACGGTCCCCAGCCAGCGGTGTCGCGCACAAATCGCCCAGATCGGAGCGCGCGCGAGTCCGGCGCCAATCGCTGCGCCCACCAGCAATGCCGGCGCCGGCGTCCGCGCGCCCAGCAACACCGAGCACCCGCCAAGCAGCGCCGCCATCGTCACGGTGATCCAGCGCGGCAGCCATGGATCGCGATAGCCCGCCAGCAACGCGACCAGCGCGGCAAAGCAGACTTCATTGGCGTTGAAGCCGCCCTGGAAGCTTTTGCCCTTGAGCGTCCGCGCGGCCGCATACGACCAGCCCGAGGCCAGCGTGGGCAACGTCTGCACCAGCGTATAGGCCAGGATCGCAGCCGCCGCCACGAACAGGGCATAAACCCCCACTCGCCGCGCCACCGGATCGCGTGCCGCACCGAACACGATGCCGGCAAACCCGAAAATGAACAGTTGGCGGCCGACATCGGCTGCGCCGACCGGGCTATGCAGCACGGCGGCGTCGATCGCTGCGCTCAGCGCAAACGGCAGCCACAGCACCGACAACGCACCCGCCTGCCGCCAGTCGACCCCGCGCACCAGACAAACCACGGCATAGGCAAGGCAAGACAGGCGCCACGACAGGCCCGCCAGCCCGCCGGTCACATGCGCGGCGAAACCCATCACCAGCAGCACCCCGATCAGCAATCCGGCCAGCGCTTCCCAGGATACCAGATCGACCAGCCATGATAGCAAAGCGACTTGACCCGGCGCACGCCCGATACCCTGCAAAGCTTCCTGATCCATGATTATACCTATAGCGATGACGCTATTTGTCCAAACTAATAGCGTGCCTATCGGATGCGAAGACCGCTTGTACTTCAGCAAAGTCAAACCTAGTATATTTATATACGGTCGATTTGGTCTTTTAATTCTTGCTGAGACCTGCATAATTTAATCAATGGGGGGTTTTTGTACTAAATATCGTTGGATCCCCACGAAGCCGAAGCATGAACGCCGGCGACCCGCAGGCGGGACCGCCGACCATCGGTAATGTGCAAATCCTGCGGCTGGTGGCAGCCGCGATGGTCCTGTTCGGTCATCTCAATCACGAGGTTTTGAATAGACCCGCGCTGGCAGCCGGCTTTGTGCCGTTCCAGCCGATCTGGTGGCACTGCGGGGTGGATATATTCTTCGTGGTCAGCGGCTTCATCATGGCGCTGATTACCCGTGACAGCTTTGGCAAGCCGGGCGAGGCCGGGCGTTTTTTCAGGGCACGGGTGATCCGGCTGGTACCGATGTACTGGCTTTTCACGACCCTGACTTTGGTTGCCATGGCGTTGGTGCCTGCCGAAATGCGCCACCATTCCACCAGTTGGAAACAGGTGCTGGGCTCGTACCTGTTCGTGCCGCTGACGATGAACGCCGACGGCGCCCCCCGCCCGGTCATGATCCTGGGCTGGACGCTTAATTACGAAATGCTGTTCTACGTGATCTTCGCATTGGCGATGCGGCTGGATCGTCGGCGCGGCCTGATCGCGATCGGCACTGCGCTGGTCGCAATGGCGGCTGCGGGCATCGTCTTCACCCTGCCGATGCCGTTCCGGGTGTGGTGCGACCCGATCATCCTGGAATTTCTGCTGGGCATGATGCTTTATGGCGGGTGGCGCCACCATCGGTCTTTTCCGGCTTGGGCGGGACTGGCGGTAACCGCGCTGGGCTATGTGGCGATGGCGGCATTCATGGCGGCCGGCATCGCCAATCATTTCGACGCTTACCGGGTAATCTGGGGCGGCGTGCCGGCGGCGATGATCGCGGCCGGGGCGCTGATGATGCGCGAACGACCCGTGCCCGGCCCGATCAAACGGCTATTCATGGCCGGCGGCGACGCCTCCTACACCCTCTATCTCAGCCATCCCTTCGTGCTGAGCGCCGTAGCGGTAGTCTGCGCGAGGGCCGGTTCGGTCGGACCTCGGCTGTATATCACGGTGGCCTTCACCGCCTGCGTGGCATTTTCCCCGGCGTTCCATCGGCGATGCGAAAAGCCGCTCCAGCGGTTGGTGCGACACCGGCTGGCAAGGATGTGGGGGCCGAACCGCAAACCGCCGAATACGTTGAGTCCCCGGCAATCGGCTCCCGGTCAGGCGTCGGCGGGCAAGCGATAATGTCCTTCCGCGTTCCAGCGGCAATGCAATTGGCATGCGGCCCGGTCTTGCCGATAGTGATAAAGGCCAGGACATGACCGATCCCACCACCCAGCTGAATCATTTCCTGGAAGGCGTACGCCTGCTGGGAGGCCAGCGTTCCGCAGCAGCGATCCTTGCTATCAAAGAGCGGACCATGCGACGCATGTGCGCGGGCGATGGCTCGCTGCATGACGGTTTCCTGAGCGACATGGCCGCAGCGTTGCTGGACCGCGCAACTCATTGCCGCGAACTGGAACGCCGGATTGCCGCCTTGCAGGCTTAACCTTCTCGCGATCTCGACCGAGCCACGATCGCCATCGACTTCGGCAGCACGCCGTCATTCGACCATCATATCCTCCGATTATCACATTTGCTCGGGAACAAAACCCAAGTGTCGGAAAGTTTTTATATTTCACGAATGACGTTGTCAGCTTGCCAAGCGCTGACTAAATACTACGCGATTGCTAAAAATATTTCTTCCTTGAGCCACGGCTGAAACAAATCCGTTTGGTTGATAGCTAACATAGTTGGTCATACAGTGGATTGCCGCAATGTAATTCTAGCAAGCGTAATGCATAGCGTGGAAGTCATGGACATGGGCGGCAAAAGTTCGCATTTTCAATATCTTCGCTGGCAGCTATTGGATATTTTGTTTCTAGGAGATGAAAACCGATGCTGCGCGCGTCCCTGCTCGCCGGTCGGGTGCGGAAACCCGCCAATTGGGGCCAGACGTTCATCGTGACGCATGCGCAGGAAAAACCGGCTCCCCCCGGACTGCTGGTCGGGATCGGCGCTTCGGCTGGCGGTTTGGAAGCATTCACGACCTTCTTCGAAAACCTGCCGTCCGACAGCGGCATGGCGTTCGTACTGGTCCAGCACCTGTCGCCCGATCATGACAGCGCGCTGTCGGATATTCTGGGCCGCGCCGCAGCCATCCCCGTGGTCGAGGCGCGGGACGGCATTCGGGTCGAACCGAATCACGTTTATGTAATCCCGCCCGATGCGACCCTGACGGTCAAGGACAGCCGGCTGGTCGTCGTCAAACCTGCGCCGCCGCGGGCGGACCGGCATCCGATCGATTCGTTCTTCGGCTCGCTGGCGCGCGACCAGGGCGACAACGCCGTTTCGATCATCCTGGCGGGCGTGGGCAACGACGGATCGGTCGGGCTGGTCGAGGTCAAGGAACGCGGCGGGCTGACCATGGCCCAGGCGGAGTTCGATCATCAGGGCATGCCGCAAAGCGCAGCGGCGACCGGGCTGGTCGATTATGTCATGCTGGTAGAGGACATGCCGGCCAAGTTGATCGAATACGGCGATCATCTGGCGCTGGTGGCCGACCGCAAGGACGACAACGGCACGCGGACCGACGCTGCAGAGCACCTGGCTACGGTCCTGTCGGTGCTGTTCGCCAAGACCGGTCACGATTTCGCCAAATACAAGATCGCGACCGTCACCCGCCGCATCCAGCGCCGCATGCGGGTCCGGCAAACCCACACCGTCCCCGCCTATATCGAGCATTTGCGGGAAGATCGCGCCGAGCCGGAATTGCTGTTCCGCGAGCTGCTGATCGGCGTGACCGAATTCTTCCGCGATCCGGAGGCCTTTCAAGCATTGTCGGCAGCGATCGATACCGTTCTTGGGCGCGACACCGATGCCCAGTCCCTGCGGGTGTGGGTCCCGGCCTGCTCGAGCGGCGAGGAAGTCTATAGCCTGGCCATCACCATCCAGGAACTGATCGACACGCGCGGGCTCCGTCGCGACGTGCAGATATTTGGCACCGACATCGACGACCGGGCGATCGAATTCGCACGAGCCGGTGCTTACCAGCGCACCACCGGCATCTCGCCAGAACGCCTCCAGCGCTGGTTTTATGAAGACGAAACCGGTTTCCACCCGACCCGCCAAATTCGCGGGATGTGTGTGTTTTCAGTGCACAACGCAACCAGGGACCCGCCGTTCTCCCGACTCGACCTGATTTCGTGTCGCAATTTGATGATCTACATGGATGGCGACCTGCAGGACCGGGTCCTGCGCAAGTTTCATTATGCGTTGAAACCCGCCGGGCTGCTTTTTCTGGGCCTGTCCGAAAGGGTGAGCGGGCACGCGACGCTGTTCGAGCTGCAGGACAATACGGCTCACGTCTTTCAACGGCAAGATAGGGATGCGGCATTCCCCGCTATGCCGGTGTCCTCGCCGGCGGCTGTGCATAACCGATTTCCCGGCGGACCTCGCCGGGAAGAACCCGCGCCAACGGTGGATGAAGGATCGCGCAGCCCCGAGGCACTGGCCGCCGAGCAGGATTTGCGCGTAGCCAAGGCACAATTGCGGACAACGATCGATAATCTTGAAACAGCGAACGAGGAAATGAAATCCTCTTCCGAAGAGTACCTGTCAGTCAACGACGAACTACAATCGACCAATAAGGAATTGCGGGCCTCACGCAAAGAAATGCAGTCGGTCAACGAAGAACTCCAGACGATCAACGCCGAAATGATGGCAAAGAACGAACTGCTTTCCCTCCTCAACAGCGATCTGCAAAATCTGCTGGACAGCACCAAGATCGCAACGATCTTCCTCGACGAAAACCTGCGGATCAAGAACTTCACGCCGGGCATGGCGGACATCTTCATCCTGCGCGACGGCGACCGCGGCCGACCGCTGGCCGAAATCGTCAGCCTGCTGGCTTATGACGACTTGCGCAGCGACGTGGCCAAGGTGTTGGGCGAGCTTGTGGTTATCGAACGCGAACTCGAACTTCACGATCGAAGGGGGTCGTTCGTCATGCGCATCCGGCCATACCGCAGTATCGAGCGGGTGATCGATGGCGTCGTCATCACTTTCGTCGACGTGACCGAGCGAAAAATTGCCCAGCAGGCCCAGGGTGCGAGCGAACGGCGTTTCGCCGCGATCGTCAACCAGGCAGCGGTCGGGGTGGCCGAGACCGATTGTTTAGGCCGTTTCCGGCTGGCCAATGCCGCGTTCGAGACGATGACCGGCCGGTCCGCGGCAGCGTTGCAGCGGCTGCACCGGCAGGACATCGTCGATCGCGCTGACGCCGGCAATATCAAGGAGCGCTTTGACCAGGCGGTCCGTGACGGCAAGCCGTTCGAGGCTGAGTACCGCATCTGCCGCGCCGACGGAACGACGGTCTGGGTCCATGACAACGTCTCGGTCCTCACCGACAGCGATGGCGGTGCTACCAGCGTCATCTCGGTCACGTTGGAGATCGACAAACGCAAGCGCGCCGACCAGCAGGCCGAACTCCTGCTGAGTGAGCTTGACCACCGCGTGAAGAACATCCTGGCGATCGTATCCTCGATCGTGGCCCAGACGCTCAGGGCGAAGCTGTCGCCGGAAGTGTTCACCAGCACGATCGCCGGCCGCATCACCGCGATCACCCGCGCGCACAGCCTGCTGACCAATCGCGGTGCAGCCAGCATCGGGACGCTTCGCGACCTGGTCGATACCGAACTGGAGCCTTACCAGGATCGGCACCTGGAGGTCGATGGCCCGACGATCACGCTGACGCCGAAGGCCGGCCTGGCCGTAGCGATGGCGATTCACGAACTGGCCAGCAACGCGACGAAATACGGCTCGTTATCGGTTCCCGATGGCCGGCTTGCCGTAGCCTGGATGTTGACCCACGGTGCCGAGCGCCGATTGCGCCTGACCTGGACCGAAACCGGCGGCCCGGCCGTCTCCGGCCCGCCGTTGCAAAGAGGCTTTGGCACGACCCTGATCGAGCGCTCGCTCAGCTTCGAGTTCGACGGTAATGTCGATCGCCAATTTGTTGCCAGCGGGGTCATCTGCATCATCGACCTGCCCTTTACCCCGGAAGTCGGCGAATTGCGCCCGGCAGCGAACAGGCGGGGCTGAATGTTCGATCGAAGCATGGCAGCAGGGCGGCGGGTGCTTATCGTCGAGGACGAGATGATCATCGCGCTGGAGATCGAAGAGACGTTGCTCGGGCTGGGCATCCAGGTGATCGGGCCGGCGTCGCGCCTGGATACGGCGTTGCAACTGGCTGCGGAGCCGGCGATCGATGCCGCGATCCTGGACGTCAACATTCGGGGCGGAAATACCTATCCTATTGCCGATATGCTGGCCGAGCGGGGAATTCCCTTCGTGTTCTGCAGCGGCTATAGCGACTGGGCGCTCGCGGAACGGCATCGCAGCCGCCCGCGCCTGGCAAAACCCTACAGTTCCAAGGACCTGGAGGACCTGGTTCTGCAATTGCTGGGCGGGCTGCCCGACGGTTAGGCCCGAACGGGTGAGGAACGTTGATGGGCGACAGGCGTTCAGGACGATCCTGGCCGAACAACCCGGTTTTACCAGCCGAATGGAAAAGGACACGACAGCGATGAGCAGCCTCCGCAGCTTTGAAATTTCGCGGCGCGGCGTGATGGTCGCCAGCGCGACGTCGGCCGCGGCCCTGACCGCTGTGCCTGCCGTCGGCGTGCCGCTGTCGCCGGTAGCCGCGCGGCCACCGTCGATGAAAGTCTCGTTTGAAGTCAACGGCAGGCATCAGGAACTCGAACTCGACACGCGAACCACGCTGCTCGATGCGCTGCGGGAGCATCTGCAGCTGACCGGCACCAAGAAAGGTTGCGACCACGGCCAGTGCGGCGCCTGTACGGTGATTGCCGATGGCAAGCGGATCAATTCCTGCCTGAGCCTGGCGGTCATGCATCAGGGCGGCAAGATCACCACGATCGAAGGGCTGGGCACGCCTGACGACTTGCACCCGATGCAGGCTGCTTTCATCAAGCATGACGGCTATCAATGCGGCTATTGCACGCCGGGGCAAATCTGCTCGGCGGTCGCGGTGCTGGCCGAGATCAAGGCGGGCATTCCAAGTCATGCGAGCGCCAGCCTGACCGAGCGTCCGCAAGCGACTAACGCCGAGATCCGCGAGCGGATGAGCGGCAACATCTGCCGCTGCGGCGCCTATTCCAACATCCTGGAAGCGATGAGCGAAGTCGCGGGAGCGTCCGCATGAAGCCGTTTACCTATGAACGCGCGACGACGCCGGCGCAGGCGGCGGTCGCCATCACCCGGTCGCCCAATGCCAAGTTCATTGCCGGCGGCACCAATCTGCTCGACCTGATGAAGCTGGAGATCGAGGCTCCGGCGCATCTGATCGACATCAATAGCCTGAAGCTCCACCGGATCGAGGCGACGCCCGACGGCGGCCTGCGCATCGGTGCGCTCGTTTCCAATAGCGACCTCGCCTCGGATGACCGCGTGCGTCGCGATTACGGCGTGCTCTCGCGCGCCATCGTCGCGGGAGCCTCGGGCCAGTTGCGCAACAAGGCGACCACCGCCGGCAATCTGCTCCAGCGCACCCGTTGCCCGTATTTCTATGATACCAACCTGCCGTGCAACAAGCGCAAGCCCGGCTCCGGCTGCGCTGCCATCGGCGGTTACAGCCGCCAACTGGCGGTGATCGGCGTCAGCGATGCCTGCATCGCCACCTATCCCGGCGACATGGCGGTAGCGATGCGCGTCCTTGATGCCGGGGTCGAGACGGTGCGGCCCGATGGCGCGGTGCGGACGATCCCGATCGCGGATTTCCATCGGCTGCCGGGCAAGACCCCACACATCGAAACCGCGCTCGCGCCAGGCGAGTTGATCACTGCGGTGACCTTGCCCAAGCCGATCGGCGGCACCCATATCTATCACAAGGTCCGCGATCGGGCGTCCTACGCCTTCGCGCTGATCTCGGTTGCCGCCGTCATCCAGGCCGATGGTACGGGCCGGGTCGCGGCGGGTGGCATCGCGCATAAGCCGTGGCGGGTCGAGAGTGCCGAGGCAGCAATGCCGCAGGGGGCCAGGGCGGTAGCATCGCGGCTGCTCGCCGGCGCTACGCCAACCCGCGATAATGAATTCAAGGTGCAACTGGTCGAACGCACGCTCGGCGCGGTCATGGCACAAGCGAGGTCAGCATGAAATTCGATACACCCGCCGGCCAGAACCCGATCGATCAGCTTAAGATCGTCGGCAAGCCGCATGACCGCATCGACGGCAAGTACAAGACCACCGGCACCGCGCCTTATGCCTATGAACGCCACGATGTCGCGCCGAACCAGGCTTACGGCTATATTCTCGGTGCGGCGATCGCCAAGGGGCGCATTGCCGGCATGGACTTGTCGGCCGCAAAAGCGGCGCCGGGCGTGGTCACCATCGTCTCGACGCTCGACATGGCGACGCTGCCGGTCGGCAAGACCAATATCGCGCATCTGTTCGGCGGTGCCGACATCGCGCATTACCATCAGGCAATCGCTTTGGTCGTGGCCGAGACCTTCGAGCAGGCGCGTGCCGCCGCCAATCTGATCCACGTCGAATATGAACGTGCGCCGGGCCGGTTCGACCTTGCCGCACTCGCTCCGACCGCCCCGCTGACCGGCGGCAGCAGTAAAGAAGGCAGCGGTGCCCCCCCGGTCGACCGGGTCGGCGATTTCGACGCTGCCTTTGCATCCGCGCCGGTCCGGCATGACGCCACCTATACCACGCCGGACGAAAGCCACGCCATGATGGAGCCGTTCGCCAGCATCGCCGCCTGGAACGGCGACAAGCTGACGGTGTGGACGTCGAACCAGATGATCGCCTGGTCGAAGCGCGACCTGGCACTGACGCTGAATATTCCCAAGGCCAACATCCGTGTCGATTCGCCGTACATCGGCGGCGGGTTCGGCGGCAAGCTGTTCATCCGCGCCGATATCGTGGTCGCCGCGCTGGGGGCCAAGGCGGCGGGCAGGCCGGTGAAGGTCGCCATGCAGCGGCCCTTGATGATCAACAATTCGACTCACCGCGCGGCGACCATCCAGCGTATCCGCATCGGCGCGACCCATGACGGCACGATCACCGCCATCGCCCATGAGAGCACCTCGGGGAATTTGCCCGAAGGCGAACCGGAGACTGCCGTTTCGCAGACCAAGCTGCTTTACGCTGGTGCCAATCGCATGACCGCGATGCGGCTGGCGGTGATGGACTTGCCCGAAGCCAACGCCATGCGCGCACCGGGGGAGGCACCGGGGCTGATGGCGCTGGAAATGGCGATGGACGAAATGGCGGAAAAGCTGGGCATGGACCCGGTCGAGTTTCGCGTCAGGAACGACACCCAGGTCGATCCGGAGAAGCCGGAGCGGAAATTTTCGCAGCGACAATTGATCGAATGCATGCGCCAGGGGGCAGACCGCTTCGGCTGGAGCAGGCGCAATGCGAAACCGGCGCAGGTTCGCGACGGGCAATGGCTGATCGGCATGGGCATGGCCGCCGGTTTCCGCAACAGTATGCAGACCAAGTCGGGCGCGCGGGTCAGCCTCGATGGCCACGGCATCATCACGGTCGAGACCGACATGACCGATATCGGCACCGGTACCTATACGATCATCGCGCAGACCGCCGCCGAAATGATGGGCGTGCCCATCGACACGGTCGTCGTGCGGCTTGGCGATTCGGATTTCCCGGCGTCGGCGGGCTCGGGTGGCCAATGGGGTGCGAACAATTCTACGGCGGGTGTCTATGCCGCCTGCATCATGTTGCGCCAGCAGATCGCGCAGGTGCTGGGGCTGAACTCGGCCGAAATCGAATTCGCCGACGGCCACGTTCGTTCGGGCAATCGGACGGTGCCGCTGGGCGACGCCGCCAAGGGCGCCACGCTGACGGCAGCAGACCACATCGAATACGGCGACCTGGACAAGCGGTATCAGCAATCGACCTTCGCCGGGCATTTCGTCGAGGTCGCAGTCAATTCCTACACCGGCGAGACGCGCATCCGGCGCATGCTCGCGGTGTGCGCCGCTGGCCGCATCCTCAACCCCAAGTCGGCCCGCAGCCAGGTGATCGGCGCCATGACGATGGGCGCGGGCGCCGCGCTGATGGAGGAACTGGCCGTGGACAAACGCTTCGGCTTTTTCGTCAACCACGACCTTGCCACTTACGAAGTGCCGGTTCATGCCGATATTCCGCATCAGGAGGTGGTTTTCCTCGAGGAGACTGATCCGATCTCGTCACCGATGAAGGCCAAGGGCGTCGGCGAACTGGGCCTGTGCGGAGTCGGTGCGGCGATTGCGAATGCGATCTATAATGCCACCGGGGTACGGGTGCGTGATTATTCGATAACGCTCGACAAATTCATGGATCGGCTCCCGGCAGTGGCATGAAGGCGTTGCCCGCTGGCTTGCAGTCAGGGAAGCAGGATGGTCGCCCCGGTCGTTGAACGTGATTCAAGCGCACGATGGGCGGCGGCGGCGTTGGCCAGTGCAAACCGCTGGTCGATGCGCAGGACCACCGCGCCCGAAGCCAGCATTGCGAAGACGCGCGCCGCCGACGCGCGCAATTCATCGGGGCCACGGCAATAGTCGGCCAGGGTCGGGCGAGTGACATAGATCGAGCCGCGCTGCATCAGTTCCAGCATGGTTACCGGTGGCGACGCGCCCGAAGCATTGCCATAGCTGACGACCAGCCCCCGCCGAGATACGGCTTCGAGCGACGCGGTCCAGCTGGCCGCGCCCACCCCATCCAGCACCACCGGCACGCCTTTGCCCGAAGTCAGCGACCGGACCTGTCCGCCGAGTTCAGCCAGAGGGCAAAACAGGGCATGATCGGCGCCGAGGCCGGTGGCGATGGCAGCTTTCGCGGGCGTTCCGGCATGTGCGATGACCTTCGCGCCGATCGCTTTCAGCCATTGTACCAGGATCGTGCCGACCCCGCCGGCAGCGGCATGGACCAGCACCCATTGTCCCGGCTCGATACGGGCGCAGCGTTCGACCAGATATTCGGCGGTGCAACCCTTGAGCAGGCCGGCAGCAGCCTGTTCATCCGATACCCCGTCGGGGACAGCTACCAGCACGTCCTGCTTGACCAGGCGATGCGTAGCATAGGCTCCCATAGGGGCCGTACAGTAAGCCACCCGGTCGCCGACCTGGAATCCCCTCACTCCGGTCCCGACCGCGATCACCACGCCAGCCGCCTCGTTGCCCAGTCCCAAGGGCAGGGATGCGGGGTACAGTCCGGAACGAAAATAGGTGTCGATAAAATTCATCCCGATTGCGGTATGCCGCAACAGCACTTGCCCCGGACCGGGTTCGCCGGGCGTAATGGCCTGCGTCTCGATCACTTCCGGGCCGCCATGCCTGCGGATCATGATCGCGTAGGGGGTGGGCGGCGATGCTGGTTGGTCTGCCATGGTTAAGCTCCGTTGCGGGGATAGAATTTTGCCGGTTGGAGGAACATCGGGGAGAGCCCGGCTTTTAGGGAAAGGCTACCGGAGATTCGCGAATGAAACCTGTTGTTTTCGCTTTCGTCATTGCATTTGGCGCTAGCGCCCCTGCCGCGGTGGCTGCAACCCCTGCGGATCGCGCATTCGTAGCCAAGGTATCGCAAGGCGGCATGTTCGAGGTTGCCGCGGGCAAGCTGGCGGAGACCAAAGGCTCGACCCAGGACATAAGGGATTTCGGCACAACCGAAGTCCACGATCACATGCTCGTTGGGGCGAAGCTCAAGGCGATCTCGGCAGGCGCGGGCATTGCCGTCTCCAGCACGCCCAATGCTGAATTTGCCGGTAAGCTGTCCCATCTTGCCAGCCTCTCGGGGACGGCGTTCGATGCGGCGTATCTGACCGAGATGGCCGCATTGCATGATGCCGACGGCGCTGCATTCGCTAGCGAGGCAATTAATGGCAGCCCCGCCTATCGCGCATTCGGCACCGAAACCCATCGCATCGTGCAACGGCACATCGGCGCCATCCACGGCGCGCCAATGCCGCACTGAATGACGGGGAGCGCGAGGGAGTAGCCCGCGCGCCCATCCTACCCTTTGCTTACGCTGCCAACTTGCGCAAAACGTAATGCAAGATGCCACCGTTCATGAAGTATTCGAGCTCGTTAGCGGTGTCGATCCGGCATAGCGCGACGAAAGTAAAGCTCGACCCATCGACGCGCGCAACGGTCACGGTCACATCCTGGCGCGGCTTCAGTTCGGCGACGCCGGTGACGGTGAAGGTTTCGTCTCCGGTCAGCCCCAGGGTTACGCGGGTATCGCCCGATTTGAATTGCAACGGCAGCACGCCCATGCCGACGAGGTTCGAGCGATGGATGCGCTCGAAGCTTTCGACGATGACCATGCGGACGCCCAGCAGGTTGGTGCCCTTGGCGGCCCAATCGCGGCTGGAGCCGGTGCCGTATTCCTTGCCCGCGATCACCACCAGCGGTGTTCCTTCCGCCTTGTACTGCATGGCGACGTCGTAGATCGCGCCGATGTCGCTGCCGTGGCGGCTCATCCCGCCTTCGATGCCGGGGACCATTTCGTTCTTGATGCGGATGTTGGCGAAGGTGCCGCGCATCATCACTTCGTGGTGGCCGCGCCGCGCGCCGTAGCTGTTGAAGTCAGCCTTGGCGACCTGATGCTCCATCAGGTATTTGCCGGCGGGGCTGTCGGCCTTGATATTGCCGGCAGGGCTGATGTGATCGGTGGTGATCGAATCGCCCAGGATTGCCAGCGGCTTGGCCTCGATGATGTCCGTCACCGCCGGCGGGGTCATGGTGAGCCCGTCGAAATAGGGCGGATTGGCGATATAGGTGCTGCCCGCGCGCCACTGATAGGTGTCGCTGCCGGTGACGTCGATCGCCTGCCAGTGCTTGTCGCCCTTGTAGACGTCGGCATAGCGCGCCTGGAACATGTCGCGGGTTACGCAGGCGGCCATGGTGGTGGCGACTTCGTCATTGGTCGGCCAGATGTCGCGCAGGTAGACATCGGCGCCATTGCTGCCCTGGCCGATCGGGGTGGTGGTGAAATCCTCGGTGACGGTGCCCTTGAGCGCGTAGGCGACGACCAGCGGCGGCGAGGCGAGGAAGTTGGCGCGGACGTCGGGCGAGACGCGGCCTTCGAAATTGCGGTTGCCCGAGATGACCGAGGCGGCGACGATGTTATTGGCGTTGATCGCGGCGCTGATCGGTTCCGCCAACGGCCCGGAATTACCGATGCAGGTCGTGCAGCCATAGCCGACGAGATTGAAGCCGATGGCATCGAGGTGGCGCTGGAGATCGGCCTTGGCGAAATAGTCGGTCACCACCTGCGAGCCGGGAGCGAGCGAGGTCTTGACCCACGGCTTGGGTTTCAGCCCCAGCTCGTTGGCTTTTTTCGCGACCAGCCCGGCGGCGACCATGACGCTGGGGTTCGAAGTGTTGGTGCAGCTGGTGATCGCGGCGATGACCACGTCGCCATCGCCGATATCATGGCTCTTGCCCTCCACCGCGACCCGCGAATTAACCTTCTTGTAGAGGTTGGCGAGATCGGCGTTGAAGACATCGTCGACATCGGGCAGCGAAACCTTGTCCTGCGGGCGCTTTGGACCAGCGAGCGAAGGCACCACGGTGGCCATGTCGAGGCCGAGCGTGCTGGTGAAAATCGGCTCCGGCGCATCGGCGGCGAGCCAGAAACCCTGTTCTTTGGCATAAGCTTCGACCAGTTCGATCTGGGCTTCCTCGCGTCCGGTCAGGCGCAGATATTCCAGGGTCTTGTCATCGATACCGAAGAAGCCGCAGGTCGCGCCATATTCGGGCGCCATATTGGCCAGGGTCGCGCGATCGGCCAGGCTGAGCGAGGCCAGGCCGGGGCCGTAATATTCGACGAAGCGCCCGACCACGCCATGCTTGCGCAACATCTGCGTCGCGGTCAGCACCAGATCGGTGGCGGTAACGCCTTCGCTCAGCGCGCCGGTCAACTTGAAACCGACCACTTCGGGGATCAGCATCGATACCGGCTGGCCCAGCATCGCCGCCTCCGCCTCGATCCCGCCCACGCCCCAGCCGAGCACGCCCAGGCCGTTGATCATGGTGGTGTGACTGTCGGTGCCGACGCAGGTGTCGGGGTAGGCGACGGTCGCGCCGCTGGGATCGACGCTGGTCCACACCGTCCTGGCGATGTTTTCCAGGTTCACCTGATGGCAGATGCCGGTGCCCGGCGGCACCGCATAGAAATTGTCGAGCGATTTCGACCCCCATTTGAGGAAGTCGTAACGCTCGAAATTGCGCTGGTATTCGATCTCGACGTTCTGTTCGAACGCGCCCGCATGGCCGAATTCATCGACCATCACCGAGTGATCGATGACCAGGTTGACCGGAACCAGCGGATTGATCTTGGTGGTGTCGCCGCCCAGCTTGGCGATGGCATCGCGCATCGCCGCGAGATCGACCACGCAGGGCACGCCGGTGAAATCCTGCAGCAGCACGCGCGCGGGGCGATACTGGATTTCGTTCTGAGATTCGGAGGGGTTTTTCTGCCAGTCGATCAGCGCCTGGATATGGGCGACCGAAACCGTGAAACCGCCATCCTCGAAACGCAGCAGGTTTTCCAGCAGCACCTTCATCGAAAACGGTAGGCGCGAGATATCGCCCAGCTTTTCGCCTACCTTGCGCAACGAGTAATAGGCGAACTCCCGGCCCCCTACCGTCATCGTGCTGCGGGTGCCGAGCGCGTCCTGTCCGACCTGGGTCATGCGGGGTTCCTTGTTGTAGCCCGATCTTGGGCGGTAGGTTTCTCAGGCGAAATAGCGAGCATAGCCAGCAGGACAGCGCATCCGGATCGCTCCGTGCTGCACTGCGGCAAGCCTATTCAACGGCGTAGCCGATGCGCGATGCGGCGCACAAGGTCAAGGGACAGCGCTGGAAATCCGGCTTGGCGCGGGCGATTTCCGCGGCGCCAGCCAAGTTGGATCGGAGCAATTCATCGGCGGGTCAGGTGCGATGCTTGATGGCGGCCAGCGAATGGGGCATGGCCGCAGATGTGGTCGAAAAGCTGGCGAGGTCGCCGGGCTGGCCAGCTGGAAATGGATGAGCGAGCATGGCAAGCGGGTATAGGTTGCGGCTTGGTGTTGCCGCATTGGCATTGGCGACGGGCGCAGCCTGCAACGGGCTGGGCGCCGCTGCGCTGGCCTCCCCGGTGCCCCCCCCGCCGGCAAGCCTGCTGCCCCCGGCGGCTGACAGTGCGGCGCCGGCGATGCCGCCTCTTGATCGCTCGCCTGTGCCGGTCATTCAGCCGATGCCGGCGATACCCGGCGTTCCAACCCTGTTCCTGCCGGTGCCGGTTCCCGAACCGGTGATGACGTGGACTGTCGATGATGCGTCGGCATTGCTGCAATATATCCCCACCGTGGAGGCCGAAGGGCTGATCCCTGCCGATTATCAGCCGGACCAGCTTCGCGCCGCTATCGACGCCGCCAGGGCCGTGGGTCCGACTGCCGCGCTCGATCAGCAGGCCAGCCGATCGTTCGA
>CAZZYX010000017.1:0-38134 GCA_964658485.1 uncultured Acetobacteraceae bacterium
CCTCGCGCCTGCCGGTCGTCGCCGCCGAAGCTACCGGCAGCGAAAGCCTGGTGGACAATTACGGCTCGGGCCGGTTGGTCCGCCCCGGCGCGATACATGCCTTTGCCGAAGCGTTGCGCAGCTACATCGCGGATGCCGATTTACGCGCCCGCCACGGCCTGGCGGGTGAACTGCGCGCGCAGGACTTTTCGTGGGACCGGATCAACCAGGCCGTTGCCGACACCTATCTACGCCTGATCCGCCAGACCCGGCGCGTGGGAAGGCGGGGTTGGTAAGGTAGGGCGGGGCTGGTCAGTCGATTGGCCTTATAATTCCTGCAGGATTGCCTAAACTCGTGCCTATGCCCGACCTTTTTGCCGACGAATTGCCCGCCGGCGCCCCCGACCCCCCTCGTGCAGATGCGCCGCTGGCCGACCGCCTGCGCCCCGCCGCACTGGATGAGATCATCGGGCAGGCGCAATTGACCGGCCCCGAAGGCGCGATCGGGCGGATGGTGACGGCGGGCCGGTTGTCGTCGATGATCCTGTGGGGGCCGCCCGGCACCGGCAAGACCAGCATCGCCCGACTACTTGCCGATGCCGTGGGCATGCGCTTCGTTTCGATCAGCGCCGTGTTTTCAGGCGTGGCCGATCTGAAAAAGGCCTTTGCGGAGGCTGAACTGGCCGCCAAAGCGGGCCAGCGCACGCTGTTGTTCGTGGACGAAATCCACCGCTTCAACCGCGCGCAGCAGGATGGCTTTTTGCCTTATGTCGAGCGCGGTACGGTCACACTGATCGGCGCCACAACCGAAAATCCCAGCTTTGCGCTGAACGCCGCCTTGCTCAGCCGGGCGCAGGTGCTGATCCTGCATCGGCTGGATGCGGCGGCGCTGACCACGCTGATCGCGCGTGCCGAGACGCTGGAAGGACCGCTGCCGTTGACCCCCGATGCTCGCGATGCATTGGTGGCAGCGGCGGATGGCGATGGCCGCTTCCTGCTCAACCAGGTTGAAACGCTCTACGCGGCGCGGCTTGCCGAACCGCTTGATCCTGCCGGGCTGGGCCGGTTCCTGCAACGCCGTGTCGCGGTCTACGACAAGGACCGCGACGGGCACTACAATCTGATTTCGGCGCTGCACAAGGCGTTGCGCGGGTCGGAGCCGCAGGCTGCGCTATATTACATGGCGCGCATGCTGACCGCGGGCGAGGAGCCGCTGTACGTGTTGCGGCGGCTGGTCCGTTTCGCCAGCGAGGATGTCGGCCTCGCCGATCCGCAGGCGCTGGTGCAATGCCTGGCCGCGCGCGATGCCTATCTTTTCCTCGGCAGCCCGGAAGGCGAGCTGGCCATCGTCCAGGCCTGCCTTTACCTCGCCACTGCCGCCAAATCGAACGCGGCTTACGTTGCCCAAAAGTCGGCGTGGCAGGCCGCCCGCGAGACCGGCTCGCTCAGCCCGCCCGCGCATATCCTCAATGCCCCGACGAAACTGATGAAAGATATCGGCTATGGCGCCGGCTATGCCTATGACCCCGACACCGAGGAGGGCTTTTCCGGCGCCGATTACTGGCCCGAGGGCATGGCGCCGCAGACTTTCTACACGCCGACGCAGCGCGGGTTTGAAAAGCGCATCGCCGAACGCATGGCGTGGTGGGACGAACTGCGGCAATCCCGCAGCGAGTGACTGGCCCGCAGCGAGTGACTGGAGCGCCGCGAATGATAGCGATCGACCGATTTCGACATTTCGCGGCGATCGACTGGTCAGGCGCGGCCGGTGAGCGCCAACGCGGCATAGCTGTCGCGGTGTGTCCGCGTGGGTCCGCGGCCCCCCGGCTGATACGCCCCGGCCACCGCTGGTCACGCGCGGAAATATTGCACTGGCTGTTGCATGACATGCCCCCGGACACACTGGTCGGCATGGACCTGGGCCTGTCGCTGCCCTTCGCCGATCGCGGCGCTTTTTTCCCTGGATGGGATGACAGCCCTGCCGACGCCCGTGCCCTATGGGCGCTGGTCGAGAATATCTGCCGGTCCGATCCGCATCTGGCAGTCTCCAGCTTTGTCGATCATGCCGACGCCGCGCCCTTCTTCCGCCGCCACGGTGGCCGCGAGGGCAGCGCGTTCGGTGGCGGACGAGGCCGCCTGCGCGTCACCGAACGCGCGCAGGAACTGCTCGGTTGCCGCCCTACCAGCAATTTCAACCTGGTCGGCGCGGCCCAGGTCGGCAAATCCAGCCTGACCGGTATGCGCCTGCTTCATCGCCTGTCGGGCCGATTGCCGGTCTGGCCGATCGATTCCCTGCCCGCGACTGGCAGCGTCGTTGTCGAAATCTACACCACCATCGCCGCCATGGCCGCCGGCCGCAAGCCGGGCCGGTCCAAGATGTACGATTTCGCCGCGCTCAACCATGCCCTGGGCAAACTCGGCAGCGACCCCGTACCCGGCAACGGCGCCATCGACGACCACATGAGCGACGCCCTGCTCACCGCCGCCTGGCTCCGCATCACCGCTCACCACGCCCATCTCTGGCACCCGGCACTGCTTACCTCGATTATTGCCGCCACCGAGGGCTGGACCTTTGGGGCTCCCTGAGCGTATGGGGCGACAATTAGCCGGCTTAGCTCAGTTGGTAGAGCACCTGATTTGTAATCAGGGGGTCAGGGGTTCGAACCCTCTAGCCGGCACCATTATATGTCCGATAATATAGGGTAAAACTGAACGGTACCTCGGTCGTAGAACGGCTCGTTGACACCAACTGGCCGGACAGCAAGCCTATTTGTGCGAGCGATCCTCAAACGGAACAACCGTCCACGAAGAACGACGACCCAGCGGGCCGATCAGCCTGCGATATTCCGCTTCAGGCCGGCCATAGGCATCGCCGGCTATGTCCTCCAGCTTTTCCCGGTCGAGAATGAAGACCCGCCCGCGCTTTGAACGTATCATCCCGGCGCCCTCCAGAAAGTGCAACGTGATCGTCACGCCGCTGCGCTGGGCAGCAATCATCATCGCCATAAAATCATGGGTTATTTCGATGTCATCGCCATCGATCCGATCGTGGCACATCAGCAACCAGCGAGCGAGCCGGGCCTCCATCCGATGATGAGCGTTGGACACTGCACTATGGGCCGTCTGGACCAGGAAACTCTGTACGTAGCGCAGCAGCAGCGCCCGAAGCGTTGGACTGCGCTCAACGGCCGCGCAAAGCCGGTCTGTCTCAATCCGCATCGTTGTTGCGCCGTTAACCTGCATGAACGTGTCGTGAGGCGAAGTCTCGGCGCCAAGCAGCACTGCCGCGCCGGAAAAGCCGTCACGACCGAATATCCCCACTTCGGTCGGTCCCTGGTCTGGAAGGCTCGAGACGATCGACGCAATCCCGCTTTCTGGAAAATAGACGTGATTGATCGGCTTGTCGGCGGTGACGAGCACTTGCCGATGGTCGAGCTTCATCCGCGTCAGACTTGGTCTTAACAGATTTGCGTCGTCTGGTGATAGTAAGCCAAGGAGCGTATTCGAGCTAAATACTTCTGAACTGGACATCGGCGCCCTTTGAATTTGGGCGAAAGCTTCCCGCTCTTCCAGCCAGTCACGCCCTGGAAATTGGCGACCGGTACAAACAGAGATAGGCGTTTTTATTAATTAAAACAGACTTGGTTCGGCAGCATACAAAGCGGTAGTGGAAGTGCTGGCCGGCTAGATCAGGCTGCCTCTATCGGAATACGCAATTGAAACGCCTTCGAACCGTCCGTAGGCACGATCAGAAGGCCACCGATCGATGCAATGAGGCGCTTGGCGATGTCGAGGCCCAGACCCTTTCGTTTGACGCCGCCATCCGCGATCTCAGGGAAGGGTAGGCCGTCATCGTCAACAACAACGGTAATCTGGTGCTCGCTTTCCCGGCGAAGCGACACGCGGATAAATCCGGTTTTGCCTTCCTTAAAGGCATGTTTGATCGCATTGGTGGCAAGTTCGTTTACCGTCAGCGCCACGCTCATCGCTTTGGCAGGCGGAACATCGCGCGGACTCTCGTCCACCTCCAGTGCCACGACGATGCCGCGTGGCTCGGCCTGTGATTGCAGGGCTTCACATACCTGACGTAACGCGGCATCGAGCGAGTTCTGTTCCCGGTGATGCAGTGTCGTTCGTGCACGAGCAAGAATGGCCACCCGCTCCATCGCCTCAGCCAGCGCTTCACGGGCTTCCGGATTAGCTGCCCGCCGACTTTGTAGCGCGAGCAAGCTCACGATGAGTTGAAGATCGTTGCTGCACCGATGGTGAACTTCGCGGAGCAATAAATCGTCAGCCTCAAGCCTCACCTGCCCCGGAGATGGCGCAGCACCGAGAGATGTCACCGAGTCCTCCGCAGGGGCTGCATCATGCATGATTCAATTTTGGCCCATCGACGATACGCTATAATACCAGGTCCACGCCTGGGAGGCTTTGTGTTCCAGCATACATTTACGGGAATGGTTGATCAACTCCAGGTCCGCGAAGCCTGATGCGTCAGCGTAAGCGCAACGCATGGCCCTCAGTGAGACAGCGATGAACCGAACATGCGCTGTGCCGATCACAACCGCAGCCTTGCAGTCATGTTCCCGCAAAGACTAATATCGTAGTGAGGCCAATGTTGGCGGGTTCTGCGGCGGCGTGATTTAACTCTGCCACGGCGACGTAATCACCATCAATCGTGGGCCTGCCTTCACCAGCAGTTCGGACCGCAGGCGCGCCGCCCGGCGGCTGTGCAGCAGGCGCTCCCACCAATGGCGCGGGATAAGCTCCGGCACCAGGATCGCGACCGAGCGTCCGGGGGTGGCCGCATCGATCTTGTCGATCAGTTCGAGCAATGGGCCGGCGATCTCGCGATAGGGTGCGGGCAATGTCATCAGCCGTGGCGGAGTCCTGCCGCAGGTGCGTAGCGGCGTGCCGATTTCGGCATCGAAGCTCTGATGCAGCGACTGCAGGTCCTCCCCCGCTTCCGGATCGGACAGGCGCAGCAGATGGACCGCCAGCACATCGGGCGACAAACTCATGGCGAAGCGCAGCGCGCGATCGGTCATCCGGGTACGGCGCTCGAACGCCACCAGGATCGTCGGCGGCTCGCTCTCGTCCAGCTCGAATGGTTCCTTGACCGTCAGCCGCTGATCGAGCCTGGCGTAATAGCGATGGATCGCGATCAGCAAGGCGATCGTCGCGGGTATGGCGATCACGACGATCCACGCGCCCTCGATGAACTTGGCGGCGACGATGATCGCCAGCGCGACGATCGTCGTCGCCGCGCCCAGCGCATTGATCGCCATGCGCGCACGCTGCGGGCGATCCTGCTTGCGCCAGTGCATCACCATGCCGGTCTGGCTGATCGTGAAGGTGAGGAAGGCGCCGATCGCGAACAGCGGGATCAGCCGGTCGGTGATGCCGCCGAACACCAGCAGCAGCCCACCGGCGCTGAGCATCAGGAAGCCGATTCCCATCGAGAATACCAGCCGCCGGTCGGCCACGGCGAAAGCGTGCGGCAGATAGCCGTCAAGCGCGACCAGCCGGCACAGCCGGGGAAAGCCGACGAAGCTGGTGTTGGCGGACAGGCACAGCACCGCCAAGACGCTAGCCATTGCGACATAATAAACCGGCCCCCGACCTGCTATCGCTGCGACAAGCTGGGACAGGATGCTCTGGTAGCCGGGTCTGGTCTGATCCATCGCACCCAGGCCATAATGCTGCGCGACGGTGCCGATGCCCAGCAACAGTAATCCAAGGACGATGCAGATCACCGTCAGCGTGCGGTGGGCATTGGGAACGACCGGCTCCTTGAACGCACCGACGCCGTTGGACACCGCCTCGACTCCGGTCATCGCGGTGCAGCCGCTGGCGAAGGTCCGCAGCAAGAGCCACAACCCGACGCCTTGGGTCGCATGGGCAAGCGGCGGCGGCGCGATCACGACGGGCGGATGCCCGCTGCTGGTGGCGATGCGGAACAATGCGACCGCGAGCAAACCCAGGAAGCTGAGGATGAACACATAGGTCGGCAGCGCGAACAGCCAGCCGGCCTCCGCCGTGCCACGCAGATTGGCGAGGCCGACGAGCACCAGCACGCCCAGGCAGAGCCATAAGGTATAGGCATGCAGCGCCGGGACCGACGAGGTGAGCGCGCCGACACCCGCCGAAATCCCGACCGCGACGTTCAGCACATAATCGATCATCAGCGCCGCTGCCGCCAGCAACGCCGCATTTGCGCCCAGGTTCTCGCGGGCCACGGTGTAGGCGCCGCCGTTCGACGGGTATGCCAGGATCGTCTGGCGGTACGACACGTAGAGGATCGCCAGCAGCGCGACGATCGGCGCCATCACCCAACTGATCCAGGCCAGCCCCGCAGCGCCCAGCGGGATGAGTATCGTCAACGCCGCCTCGGGTCCGTAAGATGCCGAGCCGAGCCCGTCGAGACCCATCGCGGGCACGCCGGCGAACCAGCCAATCCGCGTGTCGTCCTGCTCGCGGCTGGCGAGCCGGCGACCGAACAGGATGTCGAACAGCTTCATGCCGGCATAACGGGCGGCAAAGCGGATCGTGCCTGCGGTTGATAACATTACAATTTGTGCAACAGCGCCTGCACCCTGGTGGTGTAATAGTGCCGCTGGCGCCGGGCGCTGGCGGCTTCGGCAGCGAAGTCCCACCAGCCGATCTGAAAGCCGAGATAGCACAGCGTCAGCAGCGCGGTGAGCGGGGCCGCCTCATCACGCAAGCGCCGCGCGGCAGGGCGCGCGCCGCCGCCAGATATTGTTCGGGATAGAGCGCGCAAAAGGCATAGCGCTCGCAGCGGCGAATGGTCAGGGTGCCCGGCAAATTCGCCAGCGCATCAAGCACATCTTGCGCCGCCGCCGCGAACTCGGCATCGGCCACCCCCTGCAACAGTTCTGCCGCCGCGATGGATTGCAGAGGTTGCAACATCGGACTGCTGATCGCCATAAACCAGCGCGCGCGCCAGTCACTCGCGCGCGTAGATACGGTCGAGCACCCGCGCCACCGCGACCAACTCGTCCGCAGAGGAACAAAATCGCGGGTCCGTGCACAGCCTGGTCGCCCATGCCGTCGCCGCTCGCCCGCCCCATTCCTCGGGCGGGCTCGCCAGGACATGGCGATGGGTGCCGACGAAATGCTCGGCCTGGAAATCGTAGAACGAGCCACCGACATTCCGCAACGCGGCGCCGCCGTCGGTGCCAAAGAACGCCGCCTCGATCTGCGCGTCCTGCCCGGCGTGCAGCCGCCACGAACAGGTCAGCCGCACGACCGCACCGCTGGCGAGGGTGAAGCTGGCGGCGGCATAATCCTCGACTGCGCCGGACATACCCAGCGGCGCACCCCCAGCGAACAGATTGGCGCAGACATCGCCCGAAACCTCGGGGAACCCCAACACCCACAGCGCCAGATCGACCAGATGGACGCCGAGATCGATCACGCAGCCGCCGCCCGACAGTGCGCGATCATAGAACCACGGCTTGTCGGGTCCGTAGGCATTGTGGAAGGTCAAATCGACCGCATAGACCTCGCCCAGCGAGCCGTCCCGCACCAGTTCGGCGATGCGTGTCATCCCGGCGGTGTGGCGATACGACAGATCGACCGACAGCAGCCGGTCCGCCGCCCGTGCCGCTGCCACGACTCGCGCCGTCTCGGCGCCATCGCGCCCGAGCGGCTTCTGGCAGAACACCGCCGCACCTGCTGCGAGCGCCTGCACCGACTGGTCGGCATGGAGCGCGCTCGGCGAGGCGATCACCACCCCGTCAAGACCGAGCGCCAGCATCGCCTCCAGCGAATCCGCCACCACGGCGCCGGGCGCCAGTACCTGCGCCGCAGCCACCATCTCGGTCGAGGGGTCGCTGATCGCCGTGGCCGCGATGTCGCCGGTTGCCAGCATGGCCGCCATGCGGTGCCGGCCGATCCAGCCGACGCCAAGGAACCCGATCCTCGGCTTGCTCACGCAAAGGTGACCAGCGCCTTGACAAAACCCTCGGGCTTGTCGCGGGTCGCATCGAGCGCGTCGGCGAGCCGGTCGAGCGGGTACAAATGCGTGTAGAGCGGCCCGGTGTCGAGCCGCCCGCTCGCCACCGCGTCGACGGCTTCACGCAGGCCACGCAGGCATACCGCCGGATCGCGCTCATGCGCGTTGATCACGTCGATGCCCTTCCAGTTCCACATCTGCATGTTGACCTGACGTGGCCCGTCCTGGTGATAGCCGGCGACGATCAGCTTGCCGCCCTCGCGCACCAGTTCGCCCGCCAAATCGAGCGGCCACTGCTTGCCGACCGCCTCGATCACGCGGTCGCACAGCACGCCGCCGGTCAGCCGCTGCACGTCGGCGATGATCCGCCAGTGATCGTCCATCACGATCGTCTCGGCGGCACCATACGCCCGCGCCAGATCGAGCGAGAACGCTCGCCGCGAGATCGCGATCACCCGCGCGCCGGCATCAGTCGCCAGCCGGGTCAGGATCGCGCCGAGAAAGCCGATGCCGACGATCGCGACGGTCTGCCCAGGCTGGATGTCACTGCGGCGGAAGATGTTCATGGCGCAGCCGAGCGGCTCACCGGGAAACGGCTTGCCGGCGAGTTCGGGCGGCAGTTTCACCACTGCGTCTGCCTTGGCGATGTCGTATTCGGCAAAGCTGCGGAACGACAGCGCCGCTACCCGGTCACCAACCGCGAACCCTGCCACAGCGGCGCCGATCGCATCGACAATGCCCCAGCCTTCATGGCCCAGCCCGCCGGGATCGCCGGGATAGCTCAGCCACTCCTGCCCCGCCCACGGCTCCAGGTTCGACGCGCAGACGCCGCAGCCTTCCAGCCGGACACGCAGTTCGTCCGCGCCCGCATCGGGCACGGCCACGCGCTCGATGCGGATCGTGCCCGGTGCGGCGAGCACCGCTGCTCTCATGCCGTCACCGCGCAGGGCATCGCCTGCGCGGGAGCATAACGCTCGATCATCCAGGCGCAGAAGTCGGCAAACGCTTGCGGGTCGCGCGGCGGGCTGGTGTGGTGCGGCGCCACGCCGAGGTGCTCGGGGGTGAAGCAGAAGGTCAGCGTCACGTCGAAATCCGCGAGCGCCGCCATCTGCCGGTCGAACCAGTCGAGCGCGTTGGGGCGAAAACTGTCCGCCCACGACAGCCCGGTCCGCAGCTTGCGCGTGCCGAGCCGCTTCATCCAGGCCACCGCATCGTCCAGCCGGGGATCCTCGAAATGGAACCATTGCATCAGCCCCATTTCGCCCGCGACCCTGGCATAGTCGTCCAGCGCCAGCTTCGGCGTGCCGTCCTCGCGGATCAGCCCCATGTAGAAATGCCGGTAATAGCTCGATCCCTCGGCCTCGCGGTGCCGCGTCTCGGCGCCCCAGCTCATCGGCAGATCGTACAGTGAATACCAGAATATGCGCGGCACCCGGCCGATCAGCAGTTCGGCGGTCCGGCGCAGCCCGAACACCTGCACCTCCTCGGCGCCGAACGAGCCGACGCCGACTTCGGTGACCCACACCGGCTTGTCCGTCACCGCCTCGATCTCGGCGATCTTTTTGGGCCAGTCGTGGATCGGCCACAGGTTCCAGTCGAGCGGGAAGCCATGCACCGCGACCACGTCGACCGCATCGAGCGCACCCTGGCGCTCCAGCTTCAGCACCCATTGCGCATCTATCGGCGACATGCCGCCCAGCACGCGCGTCAGTTGCGGGTTGATCGCGCGGATCGCGGTCCCGGCGCGGACCACCGTATCGGCATAGATCGCCCAGTCGGGATCATGTGCGGGATCCCAGTGCGACTTGTTGTTAGGCTCGTTCCAGAGCATCGCGGCTTCGATCATTTGGCTGCTCCTGGGGCCGGATAAACCGCCGCCGCGCCATATTGGCCGTAAGGCACGGGCGCGATGCGGCACAGGTAGACCTCCTCCTCCGGATGCGCCTCGACTGCGAAGCCGGAAGCGCGCAGCAGCGCCTCGCTCCCGGCGCGATTTGGCGCCCACCAATTGGTCCAGTCATGGGCATATTCGCGCTCGATGAACTGCATGCGGGGATAGCCTGGATCATCGAATATCGGCGAGACCTGGTAGGTGCCCTCGACATGGAAGGGATGATCTTCCGGGACATCGATCACCACGTTCGATCCGCGCTGCATCGTCTGGAACAGTAGCTGGTCCCCGGCGACATGTTCGCGGATCAGGTCGAGCGCCAGGAGCGGGTGGCGCAAATGATACAGCACGCCCATGAAGATCACGAGATCGAAGCGCTCGCCCAATACGGCGACATCGTAGACCGAGAGCTTGGCGAACTCGACATCGGCAAATCCGACCGCCCGGCTGGCGAGCCGCGCCTGCGCCAGATAACGGTCGTCGCTGTCGATGCCGAGTACGCGCGCCGCCCCGCGCCGCTTCATCTCGACCGAATAGAAACCGGCGTTGCAACCGATGTCGAGCACGCTCTTGCCGGTCATGTCGGCGGGCAGGGCATCGGCGAAGCGCGCGAATTTTTGGCCCGGATAGTCGCCCAGAAAATGGTGAGGCGCGGTCATCAGCCCATTGCCAAGGTCGATGTTGTGAAACCACGGCGCCAGTGCCGCCACCTCTCGGGCTAACTCCTCCACCGGCCTAACCCCCATCAGCATATTCCCTCGTTCAGGCTCAAGACCCGGCCACCCCAATCGCCAACCACGATCCCGGTTATTGACCCCGGATCGATATCAAAGCGCAAGAGATGGTCGAGCGTCAATCCCAGTACCCACGCCACCGCGCCCCGGATCATGTCGCAATGCGTGACCATCGCCACCGTCTCACCGGCATGATCGCGCGCGGTTGCCTGGAGATGCGAGACGATCCGCGCCTGTGCAGCCACCATGCTCTCGCCGCCCGGCGGCGACGCGCTACCGCGCGCGCGGTTCCACGCCTGCCAGGCCGGATCGCGGTCGAGATCGGCGAAACTGCGCCCCGTCCAAGCGCCGAAATCGATTTCGTCGAGCGCCGCCACAGGCTCGACCGGCACACCGCAGGCTTGCGCCACCGCACGCGCCGTCTCCATGGCCCGCGCGAGTGGGCTGGCCTGGACGCTGGCGATCGCCGCGCCCGCCAGCCGTGCCCCGAGCGCAGCGGCCTGCATCACACCCTCGTCGCTCAGCGAGCGACCGGCAGCCCGCCCCGACAGTGTCACACCCAGTTCCCCATGCGGGGCGTGGCGAAGGAGCAAGACGGTGGCAGCCAAGGATCAGCGGCTCCTGGTGCAGGAGGGAAAGAGCTGAGCGAGTGAATATCGGTCCAGCATCTTACTCTATATACGCGGGCCGCAGCTAAGTTCCTTCACCGAAGTCGATGATATGGCTCGTTATTTGCAGGAACCAGGAAGATGATGCTGCGTTGTCTCGAAAGCGAAACACAGCCCAAGCGCGGGAAACAAGCCGGATGATGATCAGCAGGGCGGGTAAAAAGCAAGCGTCAATGATCCATACCGGGTCTGTCGCATGACCGAAACCGTGCTGGTCACCGGTGGTGCCGGTTTCATCGGCCGCTTCGTCACTGACGAACTGCTCGCCCGTGGCCACCGCGTCCGCGTGCTCGATAGCCTGATCGATCAGGTCCACGGCGTCGTCGACGGCTCGCTGATGCTGAATCGCGAGGCTGAATTGATCCGTGGCGACGTGCGCGACAAGGCTGCGGTCATTGCCGCGCTGAAGGGTATCGACAGTGTTATCCATCTGGCGGCCGAAGTCGGGGTCGGCCAGTCGATGTACGAGGTCGAACGCTATACCTCGACGAACGATGTCGGCACCGCGGTATTGTTCGAACAGCTGATCGACCAGCCGGTGCGCCGCGTCGTCACCGCCTCGTCGATGAGCATCTATGGCGAGGGCCTCTACCGCAACGCCGATGGCGCTCTGGTCGAGGACGCCGAGCGGCATGGGCTGAAGGACGGCCTGAGCAACTGGGAACCGGTCGATCCACAGGACCGCCCGCTGACCCCGGTGGCTACGCCCGAATGGAAGCGGCCCGCGCTGTCGTCGATCTATGCGCTGAACAAATACGTGCAGGAGCGCACCACCCATATCATGGCCGCACCTTACGGCATGGAGAGCGTCTGCCTGCGGCTGTTCAACGTCTATGGTCCGGGCCAGGCGCTGTCCAACCCCTATACCGGGGTACTGGCGATCTTCGCGTCGCGGCTGCTGAATGGCCAGCAGCCGATGATCTTCGAGGATGGCGAGCAGCGGCGCGATTTCGTCCATGTTACCGATGTCGCGCGCGCTTTTGCCGATTCGCTGACGCTGCCGCAGGCGGCGGGGGGCACTTTCAACATCGGCTCGGGCCACGATCGTTCGGTGCGCGAGATCGCAACCGACCTGGCGCGGGCGATGGACAAGAACGATCTGACGCCGCAGATCGTCGGCAAGGCGCGGATCGGTGACATCCGCCACTGTTTCTGCGATACGACCCTGGCCGCCGCGCGGCTCGATTTCCGCGCCCGGCAGGATTTCGGTCAGGGCCTTGCCGAACTGGCGGAATGGGTCGCGCAACAGACCGCGACCGACCGCGTGGACCAGATGCGGGCCGAGCTGGAAGCCCGGGGCCTGGTGGCATGAGCACGCCACCTGGCGATTGCCCGATCCTGATCACCGGCGGCGCCGGCTTCATCGGCTCGAACCTGGCCGACCGACTGGCCGGGGAAGGGCATCGTGTCCGCATCTATGATGCGCTCGCGCGCGCCGGGGTGGATACCAATCTGCGCTGGCTTCAGGATCGCCACGGCGACCGGATCGAGGCGGTCATCGCCGATATTCGTGACGCGCCTACGCTGGCAGCCGCGGCGAGCGATGCAAAGGCGGTGTTTCACCTCGCCGCCCAGGTCGCGGTAACCACCAGCATGGTCGATCCGCGCGAAGATTTCGAGGTCAATATCCTGGGCACGCTCAACCTGCTGGAGGCGCTACGCCGCCGCAACGATGCGGTCCCGCTGATCTTCGCCTCCACCAACAAGGTGTACGGCGACCTCGCCGATCTGGAATTCGACGTTGGCGATCACGGTTATGTGCCGTGCGACAGGGAGGTCCGCGCGCACGGCATCGGCGAGGGGCGCGCGCTCGATTTCCACACGCCCTATGGCTGTTCGAAGGGCGCCGCCGACCAGTATGTGCTCGATTATGCGCGCAGCTTCGGCCTGCCCACCGCGGTGCTGCGGATGAGCTGCATCTATGGCCAGCGCCAGATGGGCACCGAGGACCAGGGCTGGGTCGCGCATTTCCTGATCCGCGCGCTGGAGGGGCGACCGATCACCCTGTATGGCGACGGCCAGCAGGTCCGCGACATTCTCGACATAGGCGATGCGGTGTCCGCTTACATTGCCGCGTGGCGACGCATCGACCGCGTTGCCGGAACGGCGTTCAACCTGGGCGGCGGACCTGACAATGCCGTCAGCCTGCGAGAGTTGATAGCCTATATCGGTGCCATGATCGGACGCGATGTCGAACTGCACATGGGTGACTGGCGCGCGGGCGACCAGCGTTATTTCGTTGCCGACACGCGCGCCGCGCAGGCCGCGCTCGGCCTGGCGCCACGGCGCAACTGGCAGGACGGCGTTGCGGCGCTGGCACACTGGCTGGCCGGTGTTCGCGGCATCAACATGCCGATCGCCCGTCCCGCCGAGCGCGTGGCGTGAGCGTGCGCCGCATCCTTCTCACCACCGACACCGTGGGCGGAGTGTGGACTTACGCGCTCGATCTTGCCGGCGCGCTCGGCAGGATCGGCATCGAGACGGTGCTGGTGACGATGGGGCCGCCGCCGCGCGCCGCCCAGCGCGCCGCTGCCGCCGATCTGGGGGGCGTCATGCTGATCGAGAGCGACGCGATGCTCGACTGGCTGGCACCCGATGCCGGCGCAGTCGCCGCAGCCGGGCGCAGCATCGCCGCCATCGCGCAGGGGTACTCGGTCGATCTGGTCCAGCTCAACGCGCCCGCGCTGGCGGCTGGGGTGGACTTCGCGATGCCGGTGGTAGTGGTTTCCCACAGCTGCCTCGCCAGCTGGTGGCATACGGTCGAGACCGGCCCCGTGCTGGACAATTTTGCCTGGCGTAATGCGCTGACCCGCGCGGGCTTACTCGCGGCCGATGCCGTCGTTGCCCCCAGCCATGCCTTCGCGGCGGCAACCCAGCGCGCTCACCGCCTGCCGGCCATGCCCGGCGTCGTCTACAACGGTCGTGCCATGGTGCCTGCCGCGCCGCAGCCCCAACAGCCGCATGCCTTCACCGCTGGACGGTTGTGGGACCGGGGCAAAAACCTGGAGACGCTTGACCGGGCGGCGGGAATGGGCGTGCCGATCGTCGCGGCGGGTCCGCTGATCGCGCCCGATGGCGACGCGATCGAGTTCGATCATCTCACCTGTCTCGGCACGCTCGACCCGGCCGAGCTTGGCGTGCAGCTTGCCGCCCGGCCAGTGTTCGTTTCGGCTGCCCTGTACGAGCCGTTCGGGTTGGCCGTGCTGGAAGCTGCACAGGCCGGATGTGCGCTGGTGCTTGCCGATATCCCGACCTTTCGCGAACTATGGCCCGACGCGGCGATCTTCGTGGACCCCCGCGATGCCGCAGGGTTCGCCGCCGCCATTACCGGGCTGCTGGCAAACCCCGCGAAACGCGCGCGGCTCGGCGCAAAGGCTGTGACGGCAGCCAGGCGCTACACCGTTGCGGCAATGCGCGACGGGATGACTGCAGTCTATGCGTCGGTCCTGCGCTCCGCGAACGATGGTGTCGCCGCATGAAGATCGCCTATTTCACGCACTCGCTGCAATCCTGCTGGAACCACGGCAACGCCCATTTCCTGCGCGGCGTGCTGCGCGAGCTGATCGCGCGCGGGCATGAGGTGGCAGCGTTCGAGCCTGCGGGCAGTTGGAGCCTCGCCAATCTTCTGGCCGACGCCGGGGATGCCGGGCTGGAGCCTTATCGCGCCGCTTACCCGGAGTTGTCCGCGACTGTCTACGATCCCGCGCTGCCGGTCGATCCGCTGGTCGAGGGCGCCGATGTGGTGATCGTCCACGAATGGAACGACCCGGCGCTCGTCGCCGAAATTGGCAGGCTGCGGGCCGGCGGCGCGCGGTTCAGGCTGCTGTTCCACGACACGCACCACCGCGCCGTCAGCGATCCCGACGCGATCAAGGCGTTCGACCTGTCGGGCTATGACGGCGTGCTGGCATTCGGCGAAGCATTGTCCGAAGTCTATCGTCGCTGGGGCTGGAGCAATCGCGTGTGGACCTGGCACGAGGCCGCCGACACTCGCCTGTTCCACCCGCCCGCTCAGGAACAGCTCCGCGCCGGGCTGGTCTGGATCGGCAATTGGGGCGACGGCGAACGCACCGCCGAGTTGGAGGAATATCTGCTCGCCCCCGCCGCCGCCGCCGAACTGCCGCTCGATATCTACGGCGTACGCTATCCGGACGCCGCCCGCGCGTTGCTGGAGCGGTATCGCGCGCGCTATCACGGCTGGGCGCCTAACGCCGGTGCGCCTGCGCTGTTCGCCCGGCACCTCGCCACCGTCCACGTGCCGCGCAGCTTCTACGCGACGATCCTGCCCGGCATCCCGACGATCCGCGTGTTCGAGGCGCTCGCCTGCGGCATTCCGCTCGTCTCCGCGCCGTGGTCGGACAGCGAGCAGCTATTCCGCCCCGGCCAGGACTATCTCGTCGCGCGCGATGGCGCCGAGATGACCGCGATGTTGCGCGCCATCCGCGAGAACCCCGAATTGCGCGCCGAACTCGTTGCCTCGGGGCTGGAGACGATCCGCGCCCGCCACACCTGCGCGCACCGCGTCGATGAACTGCTCGCCATCGTCGCTACCGTCGACGCTTCTGCCGAAAGGACCGCCGCATGAAGATCGCCTTTTACGGATCGAGCCTGGTGTCTTCTTACTGGAACGGCGCCGCCACCTATTATCGCGGCATTCTGCGCAACCTGGCGAGCCGTGGCTATGACATCACCTTCTACGAGCCCGACGTTTTCGGCCGGCAGCAGCACCGCGACATCGATCCGCCGGCCTATGCCCGCTCGGTCGTGTACCCTGCGACCGCGACGGCGATGCGTGGCGTGCTGAGCGAGGCGGCGGGGGCCGACATCGTCGTCAAGGCCAATGGGGTCGGGGTGTTCGACACCGAATTGCTCGACGGCATCATCGCCAACGCGGCGTCACATGCCTTGAAAATCTTCTGGGACGTCGATGCCGCCGCTACGCTTGACGAGATGCGCGCCGACCCTGCCCATCCGGTGCTGCGCGCTTTGCCCGATCTCGACATGGTGCTGACTTATGGCGGCGGCGCGCCGGTGATCGAGGCCTATGAGCGGTTCGGTGCGGCGGTGTGCGTGCCGATCTACAACGCGCTCGACCCGACCACGCACTTTCCGGTTCCGCCCGATGCGCGCTTCGCCGCCGATCTGGCGTTTCTCGGGAACCGGCTGCCCGACCGCGAAGCGCGCGTCGAGGAGTTCTTCCTGCGTCCCGCCGCCGCACTGCCCGAGCGGTCCTTCCTGATCGGCGGCAATGGCTGGGAGAGCAAAATAATGCCCGCCAACGTCCGCCATCGCGGGCACGTCTACACCGCCGAGCATAACGCCTTCAACTGCACCCCCAAGGCGGTGCTGAACGTCGCGCGGGATTCGATGGCGCATATCGGCTTTTCTCCGGCGACGCGGGTGTTCGAGGCGGCGGGCGCCGCCGCGTGCCTGATCACCGATGCGTGGGAGGGGATCGAACAGTTCCTCACTCCCGACGAGGAGGTGCTCGTCGCGCGCGACGGCCAGGATGTTGCCGAGCACATGGCCGCGCTTACCCCCGAACGGGCGCGCTCGATCGGCCGCGCGGCATTGCGCCGCGTGCTTGCCGAGCACACCTATGAACTACGCGGCGCACAACTCGACGTGCTGTTCCGCGAGCATGCCAAGCGTCTGCAGGAAGCGGCATGAAGCTCGTCGTCCTCGGCCTCAGCCTGTCATCGTCGTGGGGCAACGGCCACGCGACCACCTTTCGCGCGCTGCTCAAGGCATTCGCCGAGCGCGGCCATGAGGTGCTGTTCCTTGAACGCGACGTGCCCTGGTACGCGGACCAGCGCGATCTAGCCAACCCGGCCTGGTGCCAGCTTGAATTCTACAGCGACCTGGCCGATCTTGAACGTTTCGACGATGCGATCGCTGGTGCGGACGCGGTGATCGTCGGCTCCTTCGTGCCACAGGGGGTCATCGTCGGCGAACGCGTCCAGCAGCTCGCGCGCGGCGTCTGCGCGTTTTATGACATCGACACGCCGGTGACGCTCGCCAAGCTCGGCCGCGCGGACTTCGAATATCTCGCGCCCCAGTCGATCCCCGGATACGATGTCTATCTGTCCTTCACTGGCGGCCCGACATTGGCTTTCCTCGAGCAATATCATGGCTCACCGGCCGCGCGCGCGCTCTATTGCTCGGTCGATCCCGCGCTCTACCATCCGACCGGGACCGAGACACGTTGGGACCTTTCCTATCTAGGCACTTACAGTCCCGACCGCCAGCCAACGCTCGAGCGGCTGCTGATCGAGCCCGCCCGCGCACTGCCGCACCGGCGGTTCGTGGTCGCGGGGCCGCAATATCCCGACGATATCGCCTGGCCCGCCAATATCGAGCGGATCGCGCATTTGCCACCTGCCGAGCATGCCGCATTCTACTCGGCATCGCGCGCGACACTGAACGTGACCCGCGCCGACATGATCGCGGCGGGCTGGGCACCTTCGGTACGCCTGTTCGAAGCCGCCGCTTGCGCTACCCCGATCATATCCGACGTCTGGGCGGGTCTCGACGAGATTTTCCTGCCCGACCGCGAAATCCTCCTGGCACAGACATCCGGCGACGTCGTGGCGGCGCTCGAACGCGACGACCTCGCCGAGATCGGCGTATGTGGTCGGCAACGCGTACTGGCCGAACATACCGCCGCGCACCGCGCCGCCGAACTGGAACATCATCTGCTTGGGGCGACGATTTCGGCCCGCGCCCATGGCAGGGGGCTCAACGATCCGGACCAGGACATATCGGCGAGTGCTGCCAGCGCGGGGACGGCCGACATGATCCCCCTGATCCTGGTGGCGGGGGGTGCCGGCTTCATCGGCTCGCATCTGTGCGCGCGCCTGCTCGATGAGGGCAATGAAGTGCTGTGCCTGGACAATCTCCAGACCGCCCGCCCTTCGAACCTGCGACTGCTAGAGGAGCGCCCGGGCTTCCGCTTCGTCGAAGCCGATATCGTCAATCCTTTGCCCGACTCTGTGGGCGAGGTGGCGCACCGGATTACGCGGATCTACAATCTCGCTTGCGCCGCCTCGCCGCCGCAATATCAAGCCGATCCCGAGCATACGATGCTGACCAACGTCGTCGGCACCAACCACCTGCTGCGCCTGGCCGAGCGGGTCGGGGCGCGCCTGCTGCTGACCTCGACCAGCGAAGTCTATGGCGATCCCGAGATCCACCCGCAGCGCGAGGACTATCGCGGCAGCGTCAACTGCACCGGACCGCGCGCCTGCTACGACGAAGGCAAGCGCGCCGCCGAAGCACTGGCGTTCGATTACGTTCGCATGCGCCGCGCCAAAGTCCGCGTTGCGCGGATCTTCAACACCTATGGCCCGCAGATGCATCCGGACGATGGTCGCGTCGTTTCCAACCTGGTCTGCCAGGCGCTGTCAGACCGCGACATCACCATCTTCGGCGACGGCAGCCAGACGCGCAGCTTCTGCTACGTTTCCGACATGGTCGAAGCCTTGATGCGGCTGATGGAGTCTGACATCGATGGCAGCGAGCCGATCAACCTCGGCAACCCGGTCGAGCTTACCGTCAGCGATCTTGCCGAGCGCGTCGTCGCCTTGACCGGCACCACCAACCGGGTCGTTTATCGCCCCCTGCCCCAGGACGATCCGACGCGGCGGCGCCCCGACATCACGCGCGCAAACGAAATCCTCGGCTGGTCGCCCAAGGTGCCGCTGGAGGAAGGACTGTTGCACACCTGCGCGTGGTTCGCGGCCGAACTGGGCGCGCCCATGCGCATCATAAGCGCACCCGCGCAGGCATGACCGCAGGGCAACATTAGCGCGCGCGAATTATAACCGCCGCATCGGTGGCGATCATCAGTTCCGCTGACAGCGTTCCTCCGCTTGCGCTTGACTCCCACCGCCCCACGGTTTTGCCAGTACCGGTGTCCACCTGCACGACATTGTACCGCCCGTCTGCCAGTCCTGGCACAGCGATAGTGATCGACAGCGGCGTCGCAGACCGGTCCATGACGCCCGCGCGTGTCAGGATGTCGGTCCGTACCAACCAGATCAGCGCCTGCGACGCGTCGGCGCAGGCAAATCGGGCGACGCGAGCGTCGGAAACCGACACTTCGTCATTCAGGTTTCGGCGGCTGAAGCGCGACCAATCGAGCAGCGGCAGCATGGTGGCCAGCGCGAGTTGCGCCCGCCGCATGCCGGCAGTCAGCACGTGCGGGTGCCGATTGGGCCAGCGCATGCCCCCGCCCGCGCCGCCGCTTGCGACATGCGCCCATTGGATATGGCGAAAATATTCGTCGTCGAACACCTCTGACAGCGTGCGCCTGCGATCCTTGAACCGGTGGATCGGACCATGCTCGGAATCGAACACCGGACGCATGTCGGTTGCCTCCATTACCGCGGCGCGCATCAGCCGCCCCACCGCCAGCGCCGGGGCGACGGTATCCCTGGGATCATCGATGGTGCCCGCCTCATAGAGATGGGTATTGGCGAAATCGAGCGCCGGGTGCCGAAAGATCGGCTCGGCCACTTCCGGATGCTTCAACAGCTCCGGTCCGAAGATCGAGACCGTCTGCAGATGCGCGCGGCCGTGGCGCTCGATTTCAAATGCGCGCAACCAGCCGCCGACGTCGGCAATAAAGGGGGCGAAACACGAAGGGTCATTCGCACCATAGGCGGGATGCATTTCGTTCCACAGATCCCAGGCGAACAGTGCGGAACTGCCGCCCCAGCGGTTACTGGCAAAGGCCAGCCGCGCCTTGATCGCGGCGCGCGTTTCGGGATTGACCAGAAGCTCTCCTCGGCTCCCGGCCGGGCCGCCATTTTTCCGGTTATAGGGATGGTCGCGCCAGCGCACCCACATAAAGAAGGTATCAAAGGGCGTGATGAGCACGTGCAGTCCGACTTTCTCGACCAGTTCGAAAAGATCATCCCACAGTCGGACCATGTTTGGTGCGTATTGGCCGACCGGACGCTCGAAATAGCGATGCTCGCCTTGGCAATATTCAAGCATCAAGCGCAGGCATGTTACGCCTTGGTCCTTCAACAAGCGGAGATGGGCCTCGACGGCCGGAATATCGCGGCGCCGAAACAGTCCGGCAAGTTCCGGCCACGTAATTGCGTCATTTTGGCCAATCGGCGTCCAGGGGCGCCCTGAGTCAGTGAAAAAATAAGGTATGCCGGGCCGGATGTGGATCCAGCCCGCGCCAGTCGCGGGTTTGTCGGGCAACGGAGCGCTGCGACAATGCTTCTTAGACATGTCGATCTTGTTCAATGCAAAAGCCGCCATTTCGTCCCGACAACCCTGGGTTCCGCAACAAGCCGGAACGACTGATCCATGCGACACGGATAGGCCAAACAGGAACCCATCTACCAGATGGTTACATCTCCAGCCCCCCATTAGTCAGATGATGGCGATTGCGCTCATACCCGTTTGCCACACATTCGATAGCTTCAGCAACCTGCTCCGGTACCGTAATGCAACGTGTGGCCCTGATCGGGCACGATCCGCAATTCGCTGGCGTCGATCTCCTCAACCAGCCGCTTGGCATGCTTTCCGACGCTCGCGATCAAGTCGCCTGCGCCGGCCATGATTACCACCGGAAGGTGCAACTCCGAATAGCGGCGAGTGAGCGCAATTCGCCAGGCACCATCAGCGCAGTGTCGGCGGCTGTTGCGCTGGATCCGGACTCCCCGTTCGATGAAATGTAGCACGCCATCGGCTGCATATCGAAGGCCCGTCGCTCACGATTGAAATCGTAATCAGGGTTCGGTGTGCGAACGCTCTAGCCGGCACAGGTTTGTAAAAATGGGGTCACCAGCCGTAGCCGCCCTGGGCTTCCTCCCATGACATCGGGGCGGCAGCCTCGGCGGTGCCTACTTCGTTTGCCGGGTGCCGAATGATGAGTGCTGCCGGCTTCCAGAATTGAAACCAGCGGCGTACCGGTACCTTGACATCGGGCATGTCACAGCCAACCACCACTGGTATGTCGGTTATCATCGATGGCGCCCCCCTGGCTGGCATCGGACGCTATAGTCACCGGGCAACCACCACAACTCGAATGTGCATTAGTGGTCATACTCTTGAGTAAGTTGCGTCACTTCTGCGGTATTATCGATTTGGCAAAAGCGATAGGCAGGTTGCCTGGCCCAATCGGCACAGGGATCGCGACATGGCTATCGAGGAACAACCGGTTACAAGACAGATCGCCGTCATCCAGGGGGCGGAGAGCGCAGCGATTCGGCAGCTTCTCGTCGAATTCTGTTCGGACTGGCAACAGCGCGCGCGCATCGTCGGTGTCATCGAGGACCCGCATCCGTCGGGTGGCGGGACCGGCCATTTGCGCAACCTGCATGGCGGGCGCAGCCATCCGATCTTCCAGAATCTTGGTCCGGGATCGACGGGTTGCGCACTCGATGGCCCGTCGCTGGTCGAGGCGGGCGAGCAGGTCCGGCGCGATATCGCCACGGGTTGCGATCTGGTGGTGCTCAGCAAGTTCGGCAAGTTCGAGGCGGAAAATGGCTCGGGACTGTTGCCGGCCTTTATCGACGCCATCGAGGCCGGGGCCATGGTCCTGACCTCGGTAGCGCCGAAATTCATGGCCGCGTGGGATAGATTCGCAAATCCGTTTTATGTCGTCGTTCCCGCCGAGCGCGCCGCAATCGAGGCTTGGTGGACCGAAGCGTGGGCATATGGGCTGGCCGCCCGATAGCCATGCAAAGTGTGCGAGCGGCAACGACCTGCCCAGCCACCCAAACCGGGTGACTGCAGTTCCGCTCAGGGTGTCGAGCAACCCTGCAAGGATCAAATTCAAGCATAGGCGCGGGCCGCTCGACATGCGAATCGTTTGGCTTGCCCCAATCTTTTTATTCTTGAATCGTTCGGCCAATTCGCTTTTAAATTATCGACCCGACGCTCTCGCATACAAAAATTACAGCTATTTCGATTTTATCTGCACCACAGCCCGAATAATATCAAATTGTATTTTAAGCATTGCACATCCTTAAGTTATTGCTTGGTTTGTTATATTCCGAAAAAAAAGAGGCTCGATTTTTGTCGGCGTCTCACATTAAGATTGAACAAATTTACTAAGAATGTATGAAACGCTTGCCGTTTTTTCCATGGTGAGTAAGGTAAGAGACGAAGGGATTCCGCGGACGTATGTCATGGCGAACAAAATCCAAGCTAGAGGCAGAGGCCAGCGCGGCGCAATTGCGTTCGATCCTCGAAACGGTGCCCGATGCCATGATTACCATCTGCGAACACGGGTCGATCGAGTTGTTCAGCGCGGCAGCCGAGCGGATGTTTTTCTACCGGGCTGAAGAAGTGGTGGGGCGGAATGTGGCGATGCTGATGACGGAATTCGACGCCAGCGCCCATGACGATTACATTGCGCGATATCGAAGGACCGGCCAGCGACGCATCATCGGCGCCAGCCGCCGGGTGATCGGCAAACGCAAGGACGGCTCGATCTTCCCGCTTGAAATCTTTGTCGGCGAGGCGGCAACGGCTGGTATGCGCGTCTTCACCGGCTTTTTGCGTGACCTCACCGCCCGGGAGGAGAGCGAAGCACGGATGCTCGACCTGCAGGCCGATTTGATGCAGATCTCGCGCGTATCTGCGGTTGGAACGATGGCAAGCGCACTGGCGCATGAACTGAACCAGCCGCTCACCGTAGTTGCCAACTATGTCCAAACATCGGCCGCGCTGATCGCCGAAGGGGGCGAGGGGACGCTGGGCATGGTTCGGGAGGCACTGGAGGAAGCCGGGCGCGAAGTGCTGCGGGCCGGGACTATCGTCAATCGCCTGCGCGAATTCGTGGCCGGCGGCGAACTGGACCGCACTATCGTCTCGCCGCGCGAACTGGCTTTGCAAACCTGCGCGTTGGGAGTGGTCGGGGGGCGATTGCGCGGCATCACCTGCGACGTGGTGATTGCGCCTACCATCGACGCAGTGCTGGTCGATCGGGTCCACATCCAGCAAGTGCTGCTGAACCTGATTCGCAACGCGATGGAGGCGATCGGGGAAAATGGTTCGATCATCATCGCTGCGCGAGCGGACACCGGGATGATCCGGGTCACCGTCGAAGACACCGGCAGCGGCATCGTCGCCGGTGAAGAAGAAGAACTGTTTGAACTCTTTGTCAGCAGGAAAGCCTCCGGAATGGGCCTGGGACTGGCGATCTGCCGCACCATCGTCGAAGCTCATGGTGGGCGGCTGTGGTGCGAAGCTGTGCCGACGGGCGGCGCCGCATTCCATTTTACCCTTCCCGTCGCCGAGGTAGACGATGACTGAAAAACCGCTGGTGCACGTCGTTGACGACGAAGAGGCTATTCGACGCTCGCTGGATTTCATGCTGCGGGCGGCAGGACACCAAGTCGCGCACTGGCCGGACGGGGCAACTTTCCTGAAGGGCGCGGATAGTGCAGTGCCGGCCTGCGTGCTGCTCGACGTTCGCATGCCCGGAATCGATGGCATCGAAGTCCAGGCGCGGATGCCTGCTGCCGGGCTCGATTTTCCGGTCATCCTGCTGACCGGGCATGGCGATATCTCGGTGGCGGTGCAGGCGATGAAAGCCGGTGCCGCCGATTTCCTGGAAAAGCCGTTTGATCGCGAAAAGCTGCTCCGCTCGGTCCAGGCCGCGTTCACCCTGATTGCCGATCGCGGATCGCTGCTGGAACGGGCGCGATGGGCGCGCACCCAACTGGCGAAATTGACCGAGCGCGAGCGTGAAATACTCGACGGACTTGCCTGTGGCTATCCCAACAAGACCATTGCCTATGACCTGGGAATCAGTTCGCGGACTGTCGAAGTGTACCGCGCCAATGTCATGACCAAGCTTGTTGTCAACAATTTTGCCGACGCGCTGCGAATAGCTTTTGCAGCCAGCCTCGGCTCAGAAGCCCATTGGCGAGAAGCCCATGGCGTAGGCCGCAAATCCAACCACGGCTGAACGTAAAAATTACAATCATCGACTTGTCTGAGGTTAAATCAAAAAATTTCTGCCTGCTGCTGCCTCGCCGTTCATGAACCGGCTCAGTAAAATACCGCATGGCATATTCCTGGAATATGGTGGAAATCGGTTGCACCATCCAAGGAACTATGATCGATGATTTCGCTCGTGTACGTCAGCCAGTCGCGGATCGATCCAGCGGATAGAGCGCGTTCCATGAACGACATTCTCACCATTTCGCTAGCTCGCAACACGATGCTGGGCATTACCGGCCTGCTGATCGCCTCACCCGATCATTTTGCGCAGCTAATGGAAGGGCCGGCGTGCAGCGTGGCTGCGATAATGTCCAGCATCATGGCGGATTCCCGGCACACGGCGTGCCGGATCATTCGCCAGCCCAGGATCACAAAGACAATCTGTCCCCATTGGCGGATTGCCCGGTTCGATTTTGATAATTTCGGCACCGATGTTATCGACCCGCTGCTGATGGCAGCTCTCGCCGGAACCGATACCCAGGCCATCCATCGCCTCGAGCGCCTGATCGAGACGGTGGCTGCCGATCCCGAGCCCGTTCGAAATTACAGAATTCGGCGATAGCCGGATACCTCCTGGCGCCCTAACTCCAGCTAATCGTTACCCATGCGTCGGCAGGCGCCGCATATTCCATGCGGTCGTTGCTGCGGTGCCGGGACCGGATACCTTCTCCAGCTGCGGTCGTGACGGTAAATCTGGGCAAGCTCTTGCGTTCCAGCCGGATCAAGCCGAACACCGCCCGCATCTGGGCATCTCCTCCCAGTTGCAGGCTGATCGCCTGCGCCGATATCCGCTCGCTCCGCACCAGGAAGTGATCGCAGAATATTCGGAATGGCGCCCCCTCGAATTGGGTAAAGGCACGCGCCGCAAAGGCAAACGCCGCCCCCGATCCGCCAATTCCGCGAGCGACCTGGACCCGCTCTTCGTCGTGCCGACGAGCATCGTGCTGTGGCGGGGCGAGCTTCGGGTTGCTGTGGCTGTCCATCGCCGGCATAGTGCTGGATGGCGCCTCGGGGTAATAGAACCACGCCCGATCCAGGGCATATTTACAATATTCGCAGATCAGCATCCGTACGGCTGGATCGAGATCGGGACTGCTGTCGGCAAGATAGCGCTCGAACGCGACGAAGCTGTCATAGCACTCGAACAGCGCCGTGTCCGGGTCATTGCGAGAGCAGGTTGCGCTCATGAAGTTGCTGTAGGGACGGGCAAGGCCGGTTCCGAATTCCCAGATCGCGCAATTTTGAAAGAATGCCGCAACAGCGACATAGCTTTGGCGCAGGTAAAAGCTGTCTTCGGTGATCCGCCATAGCCGCATGCATGCCGATGCGCCCCAGGCCGCATGATTCGCCTGGTAGGCGAGCGTTGAACGCATGTTCCTGGTGGCCGCGATGGCAGCGCGAGCCTCGGCGAGAAAGCGTTCCTCCATCGTCAGATCATAGGCCTGCAACATGATACAAGCATAGATTCCCCCGACATCGGCGTGTCCCTGGCCATCGTCATTGCCTGGTCCGACAACGTCGAAGTCGGTGAGCCTGAACCGCGTTGGCCAGGTGTATTGATAATAGTGCGCGGCGCGAATCGCATAATCCAGCGAGTCCAGAAACAGCCGGCGGCAACCGTCATCACCGTCAAGCGCTACCCTGCCCAGATCGAGCAGCGGACGATAGAGATTCCGGCTGTCGACTGCATCCGGATCCTTGCCGCCGGCGCCGCCGCCCGTCAAATAGCGTTGCCTCATTCCCAAGCCGGCATCGTGTAACCCCGCCATCGCGGCGGATAGCTCGGCTTGGTACGGGATCGGGACGCCGGTAGACGCGGCATAATCATGAATGGCCGCTAACACCGACAATTTGACTACGCTGTCGGGATATTCGCCCGTGGCGTAGGGATGGTCGTGGCGCGGGACGGCGGTTCCGGGCGCGGTCTGTAAATTATGCAGCGTCTGTTCGGCGCGGGCGACCCAATCGCGATAATTTGTCAGGGGTCGATCGATCAGGCGATAGGCTGCGCCCAGCATCTGCAGGAAGAGCAGCGCCGAGCCACGTTCATCATGGGCAACCGCGTCATCGAACACCAGGATTGCATCGGACATGACCACTGTTTTCCAGGCAGGCAACGGCTGTACCGTAGAAGTTGGCGGCAGGTAGCCAAGTTCCGGCCAGGAGCCGCCAACCGCGCCGTCCGGCTTGGTTGCGGTGGCCAGGAAGTAATCGCTTAATGCGCTGAAGTTCTGGAAATATAGCACCGTGCCGAAGGCGGGCTCATCGAAATGAAAACAAACCAGCCCGCTGTTCGGGCCGCGCTGTGCAGCTTCGACCTGTCCGCAGGCGAGCAGCGGATCATCGTTTTCGCCAAGCGGATAAAGATCGCGCGGCAGAAATGGCACCGCCAGCGGTGCCGAAGGGGTTAGTTCGGTTCGGACGCGCAAGGTTGCAAGCTCGTCCCTGGCTTGACTGAAGCAGATCGTCAGCGGACCGCTAGCCGTTGCAACCTCTATTCTCAATGTATCGCCCGGCTGGCGACGCAGACGGCGGATGCGGGTCGGGCCGCTCGAACAATGTGCCGCCCGGATGGCGACGCCGCCCGCGATTTCCGGTTTTCGCACAATCGCCCAGATCGCATCGCGGCCAGCGCAGACACTGACCGATTGGCCGTCAAGATCGAACGATGCAATCTCGCGCATGCCGGCAGCCAACTCGCTGCGCAAGGCCTGGACTTCGGAACTCACGCCAGCAAAACGCAATTTTTGACTGCTCTTTGTTGCCACTACCTTCATCCCTTCCATCAGCCAAGAAGTGTAACGCAGCTGTGTCAAATGAGTTGCCTGAAGGTAAAACCAGCAGCAAACTCGGGCGGGTTGCGTGATCGGATCGATGCGCGGACGGTTTTGCTTGTTCAGACTGGCGCAAGGTTTCAGCATCTGGGCGCTTTCCGCTTTGCAAGCTGCGGCATCCATGTCAGGTACATAGTCTATCGCAGCGGTTGAGTCTGGCTGACCAGTCGGGTTTGGCGCTGCAAGTTTGAGCAGAGGAGAATCCTGATGACCTTCTTCTGGACTCGCGATTTCCTTACGCGACGCATCGATCGCTGTTATCTTATCGCGGCCGGTGCCCGTAAGCCCGAGAAGCGTAAGATGCATCTCGAACTGGCGCGATATTATCGCCGCATGCTGTCATCGCTGACCTCGCCATGCCAGGTCAAACGGGCGGAATGGGCGCCATCGCATCGTTCGCTGGAACCTAACAAGGCTTTTTAGATGGGCGCAGGCGTGGTCTGCCACGCCTGCGACAGGCCGGGTTACTGGGCGCCAGCCCCCGGCCAGACAACTTCGCGCAGGCCCAGCGCATCGGCGGCATGGCGCAGCCTTTCCGCAACTTCGCCATGGCGTGCAACCGGGCAGTTGAACCTCAGCGTCAGCCGGTCATGACGCTCCGCCTCGATCCATTCGACGACCATTCCGTCATTTGCCGTGGCTACCCCGGGACAAGTATCGCCATCGGTCATTAATCGTGACCCGGACGGACGATCGCCGTTCAGCCCTGCGGCAAAGGCGGCAGCGCGCACCGGGCCGACATGAGCCACCGATCGCTTGTAGCGCCAGTTGCCGCCTGCCGCCCATCGCCCATGCTCGATCAACACCTGGCCGGATGGCGCGACGGAAATTTTCTGCGTGTCGCAGGTTCCGCAGCGCGTACCGGGGCTATTGATGACGGTGATGATCGCGGCGGCCGAGGCAGGCGCTGCCAGTGCGGCAGCGGTGTCGGCATCGCCGGGGACAACGACCGGGCGTGGCGTGGAGGCAATCGTCGCGGCAGTTTCCGGCGCGGTTGGCCGATACCGATTGGCAGCCGGAAGCGCGGCGAGCGGCACTTCTGCCGGAAGCGGAGCGTTGGTCATACCCCGACTGGGCTCGGCTCTCACGGGCACCGGCTTGGCCTGGACTTCACGCGTGAGCGCGGGCGGAGCGGTGTGTGCTGAAATCGGAGCGCGTTCTGGAGCCGGTGCAAGCGACGGCGCAGCAGGGACCGGCTGCGCTTGTGCTAGCGCCGGCATGGTCTGATCCGCACCCGATCGCGCCAGCGTAGCGCGCTCCTCGGCATCGCGGAAGTGAGCGCAGCCAGCCGTAGCGAAGATGGCAAGGAGGGCAAGCAGGCCAAGGACCACGCTCGTCGGACGATAACGATGTATGGGACGTCTCACTCCGTCGCTATGCCCGCGTTCTCACCGGGGCGCAAACCCCGTATGAGCCTATAATCGCGCCGGGCGGTTTCCACGGCGCTTGCCCTTTGGCGCGGCGACCACTATGGGCCGCCCCTTGATATTTTCAGGCTTCGTCGGTTTTGCGGGCGTGGCGGAATTGGTAGACGCGCTGGTTTTAGGTACCAGTATCGTAAGATGTGGGGGTTCGAGTCCCTTCGCCCGCACCATTCCCCCGCGCTGAGATCGGCGATTGCCTGCCACCGGGAAGGCTATCGTGACCATGCAGATTGTCGAAACCAGCAACGAAGGCCTCAAGCGCGCCTATTCGGTAACGATCCCGGCCAAGGATATCGCCGAGCGGATCGATGGCGAAGTCAAGCGCATGGCCCCCAGCGTCAAGATGCCGGGCTTTCGTCCGGGCAAGGTGCCGGCGAACCTGCTGAAGAAGGTGCACGGCGCCCAACTGCATCAGGAAGCTTTGAACACCTCGATTCGCGATGCCATGGACAAGCTGGTCGCCGAGCACCATCTGCGCCCCGCTACTCAACCCGAAGTAGCGCTCGGCGAAGGCTATCTGCCCGGCCAGGATGCGGAACTCACTGTCGCGCTGGAAGTCTTGCCAGTCATCGCCGCTCCGGACCTCACCGGGATCAAGCTGGAAAAGCTGGTCGTCCCTGTCGCCGAGGAACAGGTCGATGAGGCAGTGACTCGCATTGCCGGTTCCTCAAAGAGCTTTTCCGATGCCGAGGAAGGCCATGAGGCGCAGGCTGGCGACCAGATCGTCGTCGATTTTACCGGCAAGCTGGACGATGTCGAATTCGACGGCGGGAAGGCCGAGAACGCGGCGATCGAACTGGGTGCCGGCCAGTTCATTCCCGGATTCGAGGAGCAGCTGACCGGCGTCAAGGTCGGCGAAGAACGTCGAATCGACGTCACTTTCCCCGAGGAATATCCCGCCGCCAACCTCAAGGGCAAGGCCGTCACTTTCGATGTCGTGGTGAAAGCGGTTAAGCTCGCCGCCGATCCGGTGATCGACGACGATTTCGCCAAGAACCTCGGCCTGACCGACCTGGCTCAATTGCGCGGACTTCTGCGCGGCCAGCTCGAGCAGGAAACTGCCGGCCAGACCCGCACCCAGATGAAGCGCGCGCTGCTGGACCAATTGGCCGCCGACCATGATTTCGAAGTGCCGTCGGCGATGGTCGAGGCCGAGTTCGCGCAGATCTGGCAGCAGCTGACGCAGGAGACGGCCAAGGAAGCCGACCCTGTCGCTGCCATGGCCGAGATCGAGGGCGAGAAGGACGATTATCACGCCATCGCGGTGCGCCGCGTGCGCCTGGGGTTGTTGCTGTCCGAGATCGGCCAGGCCAACGGCATCGAGATTACCCAGCAGGAAATGAGCATGCTGGTCACGCAGGCGGCGCAGCAATATCGCGTCGAGGATCGCCAGCGCTTTGCCGAATACGTCGCCAACGATGCCATGGCCGCGGCCCAGTTGCGCGCGCCGATGTACGAGGAAAAGGTTGTCGACTTCCTGTTCGACAAGGCCGAAATCACGACGCGCGAAGTCACCGGCGAAGAACTGCTGGCCGCAATCGAAGCGGATGACGGCGTTATTGGCAGCGCCAGCGGCGGTCATGTCCATGGCCCCGATTGCGATCACGACCACGACCATCATCATGGGCACGACCATGCAGCGGTGGAAGTTTCCACGCTCGAACCCGACTCCAAAACCGATACGGCCGTGACGACAGAGGTTGCCGCGGAGCCGGCGCCGGCTGCCAAGAAGCCGGCAACGAAAAAGGCTTCGACAAAAAAGATCGCCGACGCAACCGAAGGCTGAAGCGGGGACGCCCCGACCGGGCGGGACCGACGCCGGGTTATTGTCCCGTTGCCGGTTCCGCCCGCGCCCGGCCTTGGCATGCGCCGTCGGCGGTTAGGGACGAATCAAGATTTGCGGGGCTCCGCGTCTGCTGTCAGCATTCAGCCTGCTCGCTCAATTGGCTCAATTGGCTCAAATTGTCATCGAAGCATCGATCATTCGATTAACGCACTTGAACTCTGGCGACCGGCACGCGACATAGGCGAACCAATGGTATGGGGAACTTCATGATCGATCTGTACGGCGCCACCGGCGTCCAGGGTAAACTGACGAATGATCCGATAACCGGCGCGCTGGTGCCGATGGTGGTAGAGCAGACCAGTCGGGGGGAGCGCAGCTTCGACATTTATTCGCGCCTGTTGCGCGAACGGATTATCTTCGTGACCGGTCAGGTCGAGGACCACATGGCCTCGGTCATCGTGGCGCAGCTGTTGTTCCTGGAGTCGGAAAATCCGGCGAAGGATATCTCGATGTATATCAATTCGCCGGGCGGCGGCGTTACCGCAGGCATGGCAATTCATGACACCATGAAATACATTCGGCCTCGCGTATCGACCTTGTGCATCGGCCAGGCGGCGTCGATGGGTAGTTTCCTGCTTGCCGCCGGCGAGAAAGGCATGCGGATCGCGCTGCCTAACGCCCGGATCATGGTCCATCAGCCATCAGGCGGTGCGCAGGGCATGGCCGCCGACATCGAGATCCAGGCGCGCGAGATATTGCGCATCCGGCATCGGATGAATAATCTTTACGTGGAATATACCGGCAAGAGCCTGGCCGAAATTGAAAAGGCGATGGATCGCGACACCTTTCTAGAGGCGGAAGAAGCGCTGGCGTTCGGTATCGTGGACAAGGTTTTTGCCGGTCGACCCGAGCTTGACGCGCCGGGTGGTAGCGGGGACAAGGGTAGCAGCAAGAATTGATCGAGCACGATCCGTAAGGCCACATACAGCTTTGGTGGGCCAAAGCCCTGGTGAAGGATCGGGATTGATTATACACGCCGTGGGAATAGACTGGGTTCTCGTTTCCCGCAGGCCGGTTGGGATAAAGCATGACTAAACTGAGCGGATCCGACGCAAAAAGTACCTTGTATTGCAGTTTCTGCGGCAAATCGCAGCATGAGGTGCGCAAGCTGATTGCAGGCCCCACCGTGTTCATCTGCGATGAATGCGTGGAACTGTGCAACGATATCATCCGGGAAGAAACCAAGGCCGGTATCGCCGGCAAGAAAGACGGCGGTGTCCCCACCCCGCGCGATATCTTTGCCACGCTGAACGATTACGTCATCGGCCAGGATCGCGCCAAGCGGGTGCTGTCGGTCGCGGTGCACAACCATTACAAGCGGTTGAAGCACAGCGGCAAGGGCGGCGAGGTCGAACTGTCGAAGTCCAACATCCTGCTGGTCGGCCCCACCGGGTGCGGCAAGACGCTGCTGGCGCAAACGCTGGCCAAGACCTTCGACGTGCCGTTCACCATGGCCGATGCGACGACCTTGACCGAGGCGGGCTATGTCGGCGAGGATGTCGAGAACATCATCCTCAAGCTGCTGCAGGCCAGCGACTACAACGTCGAGAAGGCGCAGCACGGCATCGTCTACATCGACGAAATCGACAAGATCAGCCGCAAGGCGGAAAACCCGTCGATCACTCGCGACGTTTCGGGCGAAGGCGTGCAACAGGCGCTGCTGAAGCTGATGGAGGGCACCACCGCCTCGGTCCCGCCACAGGGCGGACGCAAGCATCCGCAGCAGGAATTCCTGCAGGTCGATACGACGAACATCCTGTTCATCTGCGGCGGCGCCTTTTCCGGTCTCGAAAAGATCATCTCCGATCGCCTGCAGAAGCGCTCGATTGGATTTGGCGCGCATGTCGCCGATCCCGACAAGCGCCGGGTCGGTGAACTGCTGCAGAAAGCCGAGCCCGAGGATTTGCTGAAATTCGGGCTGATCCCGGAATTCGTCGGTCGCCTGCCGGTAATAGCGACGCTGGAAGATCTCGACATCGAGGCGCTGGTCAAGATCCTCAGTGAGCCCAAGAACGCGCTGGTCAAGCAATATGCCAAGTTGTTCGATCTGGAGGACGTCGCGCTGACCTTCACGGCCGATGCGCTGGAAGCGATTGCGAAGCGGGCGATCGAACGGAAGACCGGTGCGCGCGGGCTGCGCTCGATCGTTGAAGGGATGTTGCTCGACACCATGTTCGACCTGCCCACCGAAGAAGGCATTTCCGAAGTAGTGGTCGATAAGGATGTGGTCGAAGGCCGCAAGGATCCGGTGCGAGTCATGAAGGGCAAGGCGGAGGAAGCGGCTTAGGTCGCCTTACCTTCGCCGGCGGTGAGCTTCCCGATCAGCGCCGTCAGGCGAGCGACGCGCGCGGGCGGCAGCAGTTCCCTGACGTCGTAGCTTTTTTCGAAGGCGGGAACGCCTTGCGGCAGGGGGACCCAGGGCATCCGCTCGGATGTAAAGATCACCGCATCGGGCTGAAACGCGGCACTGTCGTCCAGCGTGCCAACACGCACACCCGCGCCCAGCTTGCCCAGCCGCGGATAATGGCTCCACAATGCCGTACCACATTCGATACAGCGCATGATATCATGAGGTCCGCCGCTGCCCGCCTTAACCGTATGCGCGGCCAGTTCGCCTGAGAGCAGCGTCAGCCTGTCAGCCTCGAAAAAGGCGTTGACCACCGATGTCGAGCCAGTCTGGCACTGGCATTGCCGGCAATGGCAGTTGTTGACGAAAATGGGATCGCCCTTCACCTGGTAACGCACTGCCTGACAGGCACAACCGCCTTCGCGGATACTGTCTTCGCTCATGAATGCCTCCATATCCGGGTATCATGTCAGGTTCGGAAACCGGTGCCAAGTGTGGCGCGTGGCTGTTCCATTTCTGCCGATGACACCGGGTAGGCGCAGTTGTCGGTAGCGTAAAATGCGCCGGGGCGATGATTGCCGGAATGGCCGACCCCACCAAACGGCGCGGCGGGCAGGTCCATCGTGGTGGGCCGGTTCCAGCTCACCAGCCCGGCGCGGATATTGGCCCAGAAGCGGTTGTATTCCTGCGGACTACCGCCGATCAACCCTGCCGCAAGCCCGAAACGGGTGTTGTTCGCTTCGACGATCGCAGCTTCCAAATTATCCACCCGGATCACTTGCAGCATCGGCCCGAACCGCTCGACATCGGGCCGATCCCCGACCTGCGTCACGTCGATGATCGACGGTGACACAAACGGCAGGCCGGGGCGCAGCCGCACCATATGCTTGATCGGCCTGCCGCCGTTACTGAGCAGATGGATGAAGCTTTCCGTCAGCCGGTCGGCGGCGGCATTGTCGATCAACGGCCCCATGAAAGGAGCAGGATCATCGAACGGCGCCCCGCAGATGATGCGATCGGCAATCGCTTTCACCGCCGCGATCAGCGGTTCGTACATCGATGATTTGACGATCAGCCGCCGCGCCGCCGTGCTGCGCTGCCCGGCCCCGGCAAAGGCCGATTGCACGACAATGGTCGCGGCTTCCTCGATCCGGACGGTATCGAGCACGACCAGCGGATTGTTTCCGCCCATTTCCAGCGCGACGATCTTGCTCGGCTGGTCCGCCAGCTTGCGCGCGATGGCAATCCCGACGTCCACCGAACCGCTGAACAATACCCCGTCCACGCCGGGGTGCAGGGCAAGATCGGCGCCGAGTTGCGGCTTGCCGACCAGCAGCTGGATTACCGCCGCCGCGACACCGGCGTCGTAAAAGCAGCGCACCAGCCTTTCCGCGGTAGCCGGCGCCCGTTCACTGGGCTTGAATACCACGCAATTGCCGGCAATCAGCGCGGGCAGGATATTGCCGGCGGGGGCCAGCGCGGGCTGGCTGCAGGGGCTGACCACCGCCATCACCCCGTGCGGCTTGTGGCGCACCGCGACCAGCCCTTGCAGGCCGTTGTCCAGTTTACGCTGGGCGCAGCGTTCGGCATAACTGCGTACCGTGATCTCGACCCGGGCGATCACCGCATCGACCTCGGCCAGCGCCTCCCACAGCGGTTTTCCGGTTTCGCGGGCGATCGTTTCGGCCAGCGCATCGCGATCCTTGCGAACTTCATTGGCAAACCGCCGCATCAGTTCGATCCGCGTCGCCAGCGGCTGCGCGGCCCATGCCGGCCAGCCGCGCCTGGCCCTGGCCACGGTCTCGTCAAGATCGCCGACCGGCCCACGCCATACTTCAGCGCCGGTCGCAGGCTCGAGCGAGATAATCTCCGTATCGCTCACGCCCTTCGTCCCATCGCGCTGCCGGTATGCGGCGCGCATGGTTTATGCGGAGTTAAGCCGGCGCCCGGGTTTTCCCGGGGCAATCGCTTTGGAGTATCGTCATTCTCCTGAGGAGATAGCGGCTACACCGGTTTCGGCGGCGGTCCCAGGGCATCGCCCAGCCGGCGGATCGCCGCAACCTGCTCATGCAAGGGCTTCCAGTCGTCAGCGCTGGCGATGGCGTCCCAGATGCGTTCCACTTCCTCGATCACCAGCGTCGGCGGCGCCGGTTCGTGCCACAGCGGGTGATCGACGCTGGCAACCGCACGGTAGCCCGCGATAGCCTCACCCAGCGGCCCATCCGGTCGCGCCCGCAGATGATGGTGCGCGAAATAAAAATCGTCAGGCGCGGCGCCGGTATCGCGTAAATGCACGCCAATCGCGTTGAGCAACGCAATGTCGGCTTGGCCTCCCTGCGGCTGCACCCCCAGGCGCCACAACACGCGCCGGGCCAGATGATGCTCGAACCGCGCTTCGAACCGGTCCAGCGCGACGATCAGCGGCGGCGAATCGGCCAGCAGCCGCAGTGCGACCGCGAATTGCCCGCAATTCCAGCGCATTGCCTCGGGCTGGCGACCAAAACTATACAGCCCTTCGTGGTCGAAATAAGCGGCGGTAAAGCCCGCATCCCAGCGCGGCAGCCAGCGCCACGGGCCATAATCGAAGCTTTCACCGGAAATGTTCATGTTGTCGGTGTTGAGTACGCCATGCACGAACCCCGCCGCCATGTAGGATGCGGCAAGATCGGCCATCCGGTCGACCACCTGATGCAGCAGGATCACGGCAGGTTCGTCGCGGCCGGGCGCATCGGCAGGCGGCGGCGGGCCGGGAAACTGGGTCAGGCAATATTCGACCAGTTCCGCCATTTCATCGGGACGTTTCAATGCGAGCAGGCGCTGGAAGGTGCCAATGCGAATGTGGCCATGCGACAGCCGCACCAGCACCGCCGAACGTGTCGGCGAAGGTTCATCGCCCCGCCACAGTTTCTCGCCGGTTTCCACCACCGAAAACGTCTTGGACGTATTGGCGCCCAGTGCCTCCAGCATTTCGGTAGCGAGGATCTCGCGCACCGCGCCTTTCAGCGTCAGCCTGCCATCGCCCTGCCGGCTCCAGGGCGTCGTGCCCGATCCCTTGGTGCCGAGATCCAGCAACCGGCCCGCGCCATCACGCATTTGTGCGAACAGAAAGCCCCGGCCATCGCCGATCTCGGGATTGTAATTGCGGAACTGATGACCGTGATAGCGCAATGCGAGCGGCTGCGGCAGATTGTCGGGCAACGGCTCGAACCGGCCGAAATGCCGGAGCCAATCGGTCTCGCTCAAATCACCCAGGCCCACCGCCTGCGCCCAGCGCTGGTTGCGAAACCGCGCCACCACCTGCGGGAAATCGGCCGCCGCGACCGGATCCGCCAGCCATGGCGACAGCGCCAGGATACTAGGATCGGCATGGTATGGAGCGTCTTGCAGTTCGTCGCGCATGCCGCGATAGTGGGGTCTGGGGCCGGTATGGGCAAGGCCCTCACTGGCCCCGCACTGGGATAAACCGTCTGGCATGACCGCATTCACCGACGAATACTGGCAAAGCGAAGACGGGCTGCGGCTGCATTATCGCGACTATGCCGGCCCCCCGGACCGCCCGCCGCTGGTGTGCCTGCCCGGCCTGACCCGCAACGCGCGCGATTTCGCCGGTTTGGCCCAGCGCCTTGCGGGCGAATGGCGCGTACTGTGCCCCGACATGCGTGGTCGTGGCGGCAGCGCGATCGCGCCGGACCCACTCACCTACACCGCACGGCAATATCTGGCCGATGTCACGGCGCTGCTCGACCAGCTCGGCATTGCGCGCTTCGTCGCGATCGGCACGTCGCTTGGTGGGCTGATGACGATGGCGCTGGCGAAACTTTGCCCGCAGCGGATTGCCGGTGCCCTGCTGAACGATATCGGGCCGGTGATCGAGCCTGCCGGCCTGGCCCAGATCGGCACCTACCTGGGACTGGACCAGCGCTATCAGGATTGGGACGCGGCGGCAGCGTCGCTGCAAGCAAGCTTCAAGCGCAGCTTCCCCGACCGGGATGCCGCAGGCTGGATCGCCTTTGCCCGGCGGTTGCTGGTGCGGACAGACGATGGCCGGCTGCGTTTCGATTATGATCCCCGCATCGCCGTGACCTTCGGGCATCAGGCTGGCGCGCTGCCCGATCTCTGGCCGGGGCTGGATGCCCTGGCTGGCGCGCCGCTGCTGATCGTGCGCGGGGAACTGTCCGACATCCTGTCCGCTGCCACTTTCGCCGAAATGCAGGCCCGTGCGCCGGGCTGCGAAGCCGTCACGCTGCCGCGTATCGGCCATTGCCCCGAACTGGACGAACCCGAAGTACTGGCCGCCATCGGCCGGCTGCTGGACCGCGTGGCTTGAACCCAGTTCATTTGCGCTTCATGCCGCGTTGCATACCGGGGACAGCCGATGAGCGGGTTGCGCATAGGCGTTGAAAACTTTCGTCCATCCGCTAAACACCGCCCGAATTCCCAGTCGATCAAGCTTTTCTGGCTGGAAATCGTTATAACCAATAGAAAGCGCCCATTTTGGCCCTGCCTTTTACCCGTTCCTCTGCCAGCAAGAAGTCGGCGGCCGACAAGATCGCCGAGCGTGATGCCGCGCAGAAAGAGGGATTCTACCGCGAGGTCGACCAGGCCCTGCGCGAAGACGAAATGCGCGGTGCGTTCAGGCGCTATGCGGTGCCGGTCAGCGCGGCATTAGGCGCCGGCCTGCTCGCGCTGGGCGGTTATCTATGGTTTATGAACCATCGGGCCGATGTTTGCGCCGGGCAGGCCGAACAGATCGTGCTGGCGCTCGACAAGATCGACAGCGGCCAGCAGGACGCCGCCTTTGCCCAATTGGCGCCGGTGGTCCAGGATGGTACCGATGGCGATCGGGTTGCGGCGCGGCTGCTCCAGGCCGGCATTGCCACCCGGCAGGGCAAGATCGACCAGGCGGCGCAATTATTCGCGCAAGTCGCCGGCGATGACCATGCGCCCAAGCCGTTTCGCGACCTTGCCACGGTACGCGCGGTCGCGCTGACCTTCGACAAGATGGCGCCCGCCGAGGTAGTGGCGCGATTGCGCGCGCTGGCGGTACCGGGCGCTCCGTTCTTCGGCAGCGCCGGGGAAATGGTCGGCGTGGCCTATCTGAAACAAGGCCATCCGGACATGGCGGCGCCGTTGTTCGGCGCCATCGCTCACGATCCCAACGTACCCGAATCGCTGCGTGACCGCGCCCGGCAACTGGCCGGTACGCTGGGCTTCGACGCGATCGACGATATCACGCCGGTACCAGCGGGAGCATCTGCTCCGGCGCCGGTTGCGGCTGCCTCATCCGCGGCTTCCGCGCCGGCGGCACCAGCGACATGAAACCTCAAATCATAACAACGCCAGCCAACTGGTTATCGGGATGCCGTGCATGAAGTCCATAACCCAATTCCGCCGGCCTGCAGCCGCCCTGGCCCCCGCCGCCCTGATGGCGTTGCTGCTGGTCGGCTGCGGCGTGATC
>CAZZYX010000018.1:0-37642 GCA_964658485.1 uncultured Acetobacteraceae bacterium
GCGACACTGCTGGCGAAGCGCGGCATACCCTTTGCCGTGGCCAGCGGGAACTCGGAAGCCGGCCTGTACCTGGGCCAGACCATGGTGGTGCAAAAGCCGTTCGGCTTGGACGATATCGCAGCGGCGTTGCAGGGATTGGCTAGCGCCTGCGGGCACGGCCAGGGGTGAGACAGATGGTTTGCCTGCATTTTTGGGAACCTGGATGGCTATCAGCCGTTTCCGATTGGAACAAAGCGTAAACCAATGGAGCTTGTAATGTCGGAAAATCAACATAATCCCAAGCTTGACGAACACCGCGGTTCAAACACCGAGAAGGATCCGTCCGACTGGGTTTCGGGTGGTGATCCGATGACGGGAGCGCAGGCGTCCTATCTCACGACCTTGTGCGAAGAGGCGCATGTCGAGCCGCCGGCGAAAGAGCTGAGCAAGGCGGATGCATCGATCATGATCGACGAATTGCGAGAAAAGCTGGGGCGCTGAGCCGTCCGCTATGCAGCGGCGGGTGAGCCATCGATCGGCGCCAGGATCGCGTCGGAACGAGCCAGGACGCGCAGGATCAGGCCAGCGTCTTTTGCCCGCGACAATGCCAGGCTGGTTGGTGCCGAGATCGTTACCAGCATGGGGCAACCGCTAAGCACGGCTTTTTCCACCAGCTCATAGGAGCAGCGGGACGACAGCAGCGCAAACCCGCCATCCCAGCCCAGGTCTGCCCGCAGCATAGCCCCGATCAGCTTGTCGAAAGCATTGTGGCGCCCGACATCCTCTCGCACCAGCCGAATTCCGCCCTGGGCATCGCAGAATGCAGCGGCGTGGACGGCGCCGGTTACCCGGTTAAGCGGTTGATGATCGGGTAACGCAGCGAGCGCGCGGAACAAGGCCCGATCCGGGGCGACCGGCTGGGCAGGCAAACGTGGCAGCTCACGCATCGCCTGCTCCAGGTTTTCTATACCGCATAGCCCGCAACTGCTGTCCGTCGCGCGATGGCGGATCCGCTCGCCGACCCGGTCGGCGACATTCTTGCCGACATTGACCCGGATGATAACACCGGCATCCAGCTCGTGAATGTCGCTGGACAGTATGTCCCGGCGCCCGTCGATCAACCGCTCCGCCTGCAGGAAACCATGGCTCAAATCGTCGAGATCGATCGGCGAAGCCATCAACACGGCATAACCGAACCCGTTGATTTCGAACGCGATGGGTACTTCTTGGGCGACGCTGCGGGATCGCAGTTCCAGCTCCCGCCCTGCTCCGATGCTGGCAAAATGGGTTACGGTCTGGCCCGGAACTTCGCTGGGCGTCTCGGTCGGGGTCATTTTCGTCAGTCTTTCCATCTCGGCTTAGCCAGCCAGCAGGGGCCTGGCGGCGAAATTGCCGTGTCTCGGGCACTTATCGAATGGTCGATCGTTCGTATCCGAAGGATAAATTCCCATGAACACGCCCCCGATACCAAAACTCTACAAACATGCCACTGGCGGCTGGGGTTCGATGGAGGGTATGGCCAAGGTCGAATTGACCGGGCAGGCGGGGCCGGCTGCGCTGGCGACATTGGCGGTTCAGAACAAGCCCGAGGGCTATATGTGTTCGTCCTGCGCCTGGGCCAAGCCGCCCAATCCCCACGTTGCGGAGTTCTGCGAAAACGGCGCGAAGGCAACGATATGGGATTTGACCGCGAAGCGTTGCACGCGCGAGTTTTTCGCGTCGCACAGCGTTACCGAGTTGCTGGCCTGGGAAGATTACGACCTGGAACTGGTCGGGCGGCTGACCGAGCCGATGCGCTACGATGCGGCGACCGACCACTATGTCCCGATCGAGTGGGACGAGGCGTTTGCCGCGATCGGTCAGGCTTTGCAGCGGCTGGAACCTAAATCCGTCACGTTCTATGCCTCGGGCAAGGCGGCGCTGGAGCCGTCCTATCTGTATGGGCTGTTTGCCCGGATGTACGGCAACAACAACCTGCCCGATAGTTCCAACATGTGCCACGAGACCACATCGGTGGGGCTGAAAAAGGTGATCGGCTCGCCGGTCGGCACCTGCACCTTCGAGGATCTGGCGCATTGCGATGCGATTTTCTATCTCGGCCAGAATCCGGGTACCAACAGTCCGCGCATTCTGCATCCGCTGAAGGATGCCGTCGAGCGCGGGTGCAGGATCGTGGCGTTCAACCCGCTGCGCGAGAAGGGCTTGCTGGAATTTACCGATCCGCAGAGTCCGTGGCAGATGACGGTGGGCAAACCGACCCAGATCGCGCACCAATATCTGCAACTGCGCCCAGGCAGCGACATTGCCGCGTTGATGGGGGTGTGCAAGCGCGTGCTGGAGCGCGACGCGATGAGCGGCGACGTGCTCGACCGGCAGTTCCTGGCGGAGCATACTCACGGCATGGATGCGTTCCTGGCCAAGCTGGAGGCGACCAGTTGGGATAGCATCGTCGCCGAGACCGGGTTGAGCCGGGCCGAACTGGAACAGGCGGGCGATACTTACGCCGAGGCTGAAAAAGTCATCGGCATCTATGGCATGGGGTTGACCCAACAGGTTCATGGATCGGAATCGATCGGCATGCTGGTCAACCTGCTGCTGCTGCGCGGCAATATCGGTCGCCAGGGTGCGGGCTGCAATCCGATCCGGGGACATTCCAATGTGCAGGGGCAGCGTACCGTCGGCATTACCGAGAAGCCCGAACTGGTGCCGCTGGACAAGCTCAAGGAGCTGTTCGATTTCGATCCGCCGACGGACAAGGGGCATACCACCGTCGAATTCTGCGAAGCGGTGCTGTCGGGCGAAGCCAAGGGCTTTATCGGGCTAGGCGGCAATCTTGCTCGGGCGGTGCCGGATCAGGCGCGGGTGCATCCTGCCTGGCGGGCGCTGGAACTGACGGCGCATGTCGCGACGCGGCTCAATCGCACACATCTGCTGCCGGGCAAGCAGGCTTACCTGCTACCCTGCCTGGTACGGGCCGAACAGGACATGCAATCGAACGAAAACCAGACGGTGACGATCGAGGACAGCTTCAGCCATATCTACGGCTCGATCGGCGGCCGTACGCCGGCGAGCGAGCATCTGTTGTCCGAGGTGGCGATCGTGGCCGGGATGGCCAAGGCGACATTGCCGGCGCATCCGCTGTGGCGCTGGGACGAGTGGACCGGCGATTATGGCAAGATCAGGGAATTGATCGCCAGGACTTATCCGGACCAGTTTCACGATATGAGCGGGCGGATGAATGAACCGGGCGGTTTTTACCGGGGCAATCCGGCCCATGAGCGCATCTGGAAAACCGCCAGCGGCAAGGCGGAATTCACCGATCCAAGCGTGCTGAACGCCGGCGGCAAGGGCAATGCTGCCGCGCCGGGACGTTACACGCTGGTCACGCTGCGTTCCAACGATCAGTTCAACACGACCATTTATGGCCATGACGATCGGCTGCGCGGGCTGTCGGGAAGCAGGATGATCGTGCTGATGAGCCCGCATGACATGGCACACGCCGATCTGGTCGAGGGGCAACCGATTACCCTGGTGACGGATTGTGACGATGGCATCCGTCGCGCCGTGTCCGGCCTGGCGGTTACGCCTTACCAGCTCCCGTCGGGATGCCTGGCCGGGTATTTCCCCGAGCTGAATGATCTGATGCCACTGGGGCATCACGATCAGTTGTCGAAAACGCCTGCGGCTAAGGGGATCCCGGTCACGATCGCTCGCGGGACGTGATTCCATCGGGGCGATAGCGAATGAACTTTACTTGTTCGCTATATGTTCGCAGTAGAACTGATGTCTGGATCATCTTCCGATTCGCCGGCCGGTCTGCTTCCGGATGATAGCTCCAATGTCGCTTTGAACGCGGCGGCGGTGGCGCGGGGGATTTGCCGGCTGTTTGCCCGTAACGATATCTGGTGCATCACGGAAATGCCGCTCCGGTCCGGGCGTCGTGCCGACCTGATGGGTATCGATGGCAAGGGCCATGTCATTATCGTCGAGATCAAGGTCAGCCGCGCCGATCTGCTCGGCGATGCCAAATGGCCTGACTACCTCGACCATTGCGACCGCTTTTTCTGGGGCCTCGCAACACATCTCGATCGCGGTTGCATGGAAACCGAAACGTTCTTGCCGGCGCGTTGCGGGCTGATCGTGGCAGATGGCTATGACGCTGAAATCCTGCGTCCGGCGCCATTGATGCCGCTTGCAGCCGCCCGCCGCAAAGCCGAAATCGAATGCCTGGCGCGGACGTCGTTGCGGCGGCATGCGATCATGCGTGACCCGCTGATTGGACAGTGGGGCGAGGAAACGGGGTGAGCATTATTCCGGGCCTGCGAGAGAGTCATGTCGGGAAACATCGGGAGCATGGCTTAACCATTATTTTACAAACCCGCGTCAGGATGACGGCAAGATGTGATCATCGGAGCGATCCATGGAAAGCTATCGTCCAATATGGGTAGAGCATGCGCAGTTCGTCGATGACACGGGGGACAACGACGCGGATGCGGGCAACGACGATATCGGTCATGAGCCGCCACCGACGGCGGTTGGCCAGGATGAGCGGCGCATGCAGGCGCGCGCGTATAATTATTGGACAAATCTGCTAGGGATCCGGAACTTCCCGCAGATTGGCGATCTGGCCACGAGCAAAATGCCCGACTTCGCCGGGAACGCCGTAGTCCTGGATTTTTCGGCCGGCCTCGACGATCCGGCAATAACGATGCTGGGCCAAAAGCTGGCTGACGAATGCGGCGCCGGTACCGTTATCGGGCGCCTGAGTGACGTTCCTGGAAAATCACTACTGTCGCGTATCACCGGACATTACCTGCAGATTCTGGCCAATCAGGCTCCGCTCGGCTTTGAAGCCGAATTCGTCAATCTGCGCGGCAAGACCGTGGTCTATCGTGGCATCCTCCTGCCGTTTTCCAGCGATGGTGCGACCATCCAGCATATCATGGGAGTGATCAACTGGAAGGAACTGGCAGACACAGCCACGACGGCGGGACTGATCCGCGAACTTAATACAGTCGCTGGAGCGGACCATTCGCGCGCCGGCATGTCGCTGGGGGAATGGGCCGATGGCCCGGCCACCGCCGGATGCGGCGATCAAGATGGTATCTTGCCGGCAAAAGCCGATGCGGTCGAATGGGAAACGAATGATTGGCTAGCCTCTGCCCGCGCCCTTCCAACCATGGCATGGGAAGATATCAGCATGACCGGCAACGAGATTGCATTGCTGCTCGTACATCGCGCGCCGGACGGCCCCCTGCGCCTGTTAGGCGAAGTGCACGATAACGCCGGCCTGATCGAACAAGCCGGACGGCATTTCCTGAGTTAGGCCTCTTGTGTTTCACACTGTAGTGTGATTATCCGGCGCATGTCTAAAAATTTAATCACACGCGTAACGCAGCTTGTCCATTCCGGTGGGATGACTCGAGCTGGACTCGCTCGAGCGGCGGGGCTGCATGCCAACACATTGCGCGACTGCGGCGAGCCTTATTGGAACCCGACCGCCGAGACGCTTGGCAAGCTCGAACGTTTCCTGATGACGAACAGCGATGTGCCGGTGCTGGTGCCGATCGAGGAGATCATCGACGAGGCGCGCAATGGGCGCATGTTTATCCTGGTCGATGACGAGGATCGAGAGAACGAAGGCGACCTGATCATCCCGGCGCAAATGGCAACGCCCGATGCGATCAATTTCATGGCGACCAATGGTCGGGGGCTGATCTGCCTGACGTTGACCCGCGCCCGCTGCGAACAGCTCGAACTGCGGCCGATGGTGCGGGATAACGGCACACCGCTGGGTACCGCCTTTACAGTTTCGATAGAGGCGCGCGAGGGCATCACCACCGGTATTTCCGCTGCCGACCGCGCCCGCACGGTGTCCGTCGCTATCGACGGATCCAAGGGCAAGGCCGATATCGTCTCGCCCGGCCACGTCTTTCCACTGCAGGCGCGCGATGGCGGCGTACTCGTCCGCGCCGGCCATACCGAGGCGGCGGTGGATATCGCCCGGCTGGCCGGACTCAACCCGGCCGGGGTCATTTGCGAGATCATGCGCGACGATGGCCAAATGGCGCGATTGGACGATTGTGTCGCCTTTGCACGGATGCACGATCTCAAGATCGGCACGATTCGCGATCTTATTTCCTACCGCCGCCGCCATGATCACCTGGTCGAAAAGCGTGCGGAAACGATGTTTACGAGTCGCTGGGGGGGGGAATGGCTGGCACGGACCTATTTCAACAAGGCCACCGGCGAAGAGACGATGGTCCTGATCAAGGGGCGACTCGACCCTGCCAAACCGACGCTGGTCCGCATGCACACGCTGTCGATTTTTTCCGATATCCTGGGTGAAACAAGCGAGCGCGCAGATCTGATGCATCGCTCGATGGAGATCATCGCCGCCGCGGGCGCCGGCGTGATCGTCGTCATCAACCGGTCGTTGCAGCAGAACATGTCGCGTTCGATAGGCGCGCGCGAAGGGAATCGTGCCGGCGCCACGCCAGCGAACGAGGAATTGCGGGACTATGGAGTGGGCGCACAGATCCTGGTCGAATTGGGCGTGCACCAGATGGTGCTATTGACCAACACCCATCATTCGTTGATCGCGCTGGACGGCTATGGCCTGGCCATCGTCGGCGAACAGCAGATTGATTAGGTTATACAAATCGGCGTTGGCAGCGGCCGATAATTTGAATTGAGCGCATGAAGTAATTGCCGAACTTGCGCTCACCCGGCATAATGCGACGATGAATCAGACTGCCAAGGATGCATTGCTCAAGGCTATCAGCCGCCTGCCTGACTGGATCAGGCATGACCTGGCCGGAAAGGACCTTTCGCGGCGTACGCGCGCAGAAGAAGCGATGCGGGCCGTGCTGGTGGACGTTCTGGACCGAGCATCCACTAGCAAGGATTGAGGATTACCGGTGCGGCGGCGCGCTATCCGGCAACACTACAGCGTCTTGTCGTAAATGAGGTATATCTTGTTTATCTTGCTATGAATCTCACGCGCGATGGAATTCATGCCGTGGTTATCGTCCAGCACCCAGCCTAGTTCCACGCGCTTGCCACCGTAGTTTTCAACACTTGCGACGCGGATCCTCTCGATCATCATGAAGGCCAGTTGACCAGCGAGTCGCGAAGACTGCAGGCTTTTGCGCACGCCCATCAGCGGCACGCGGACATCGGCGGGCCGGGTCCGGAACAGCCACAGGCCAAGCTTGATCCAGCCCTGCGGGGAAGGCTTGCCGTTTTTGCCGCAGGCGCGCTTTTGCACTTCGTTGAGATCGGGTAGGGTCAACATGAAGGCCACCGGCACGCCATCGAGTTCGGCGATGCGGACCAGGTCGGACTTCACCAGCGGCTTCAATTTTTTGGCGGTATACGCGACTTCGCTGTCCGTGATCGGCACGAAGCCCCAATTGTCACTCCACGCGTCATTGAGGATATCGAGGATTATCGCTGCTTCCTCGGCGAATTTCTTCAGGTCGACACCGCGTACCTTGATCCGGCTATTGCGCTCGCCCGAGGCGATGACGCGCTGGATCAGCGGGGGGAACGGCTTGGTGATGTCGAGTTCGAAGGTATTCAGCGTCTTGACCGGCCGATAGCCGCGCGCCTCGATCCATGGCTGGTACTTGGGCGAATGGTGGCCCATCATCACCATCGGCGGATGGTCATGGCCTTTCACCAGCAGGCCGGGTTCTTCCCAGACCGACAGCGTCATCGGTGCCATGGCACGGGTCATGCCTTCGCTGCGCAACCAGTTCTCGGCGGTGGCGATCAGTGCGGTGGCAATCGCCTCGTCATCGGCCTCCAGCGCACCCCAATAGCCGCAGCCGGGACCCATGCCCTGGGCCGCTGGCTGTGCGATGGCCAGCTCGTCGATATGCGCGGCGATGCGGCCCATAACCTTGCCTGGCCGCCCCGCAGCGCTAGCGCCGCGCGCAAGGAAAAGCTGGCAGCGCGCATGCTCGAAATAGGGATTGCCGCCGGGGGTATATTTTTCCAGTTCCTCCGCGCGCAATTGCGGCACGAAATTGGGATCATCGACATTGCTGGTATAGACGAAATCGACGAATTCGCCACGCTCGGCTTTACCGGTAACCGCGGTGACGGTAAATTCAGGCATTCAGTGCTCCCCCCAGGCGGATCGTATCAGGCTGCTTCGGTTGGGCCCGCAGCTTTACCGGGCATGACGCGACGGCGCGGATGGCCGCTGGCAATGCCGCCCGACAGGTCCTTTACCCAGGGATAATGCACGGCGACCGCTTCATCATACCCCAGGTTGAACACGGTTTCGCTGCGGCGCGGGCGGTCCCTTTTTTCATAATAGGTGCCGAGGATGCGGTCGAACGCGTAATTGGTGATGCCGAAATTACCGTCCTCGTCGAAATAGTGATGCTCGTTATGGCGCTGCTTTTGAAACTGCACCCACTTCCACTTCGGCTTGAACGACAAATGCTGGATGCAATGCATGAACTCGTAATAGCAGGTGGTCAGGATTCCGGCGGCAAAGGCGGCGAATGCCCCGCCCCAATGGCCGTGGGCGCCGCCGATCAACCAGCCCACCGGTGCCGTCGCCAGCAGAATCGTCGGCAAGGTCGTGTGCAATGCGCCGAACAATACTTCGAGATGATTGGGATCCTGGTGATGATCGTAATGGATGCGTTTCCAGGTCGAGGCCAGTGGCTTGATCCGGTACATCCATTGGCCGTGCAAGACATATTGGTGAAGCAGGTGCCAGACCAGCGGATAAACGACCAGTGCCGCCAGCACCGCGCCCGCCGTGCGCAGCGGAGTAGCCGGCATCAGTGCCCAGCCGACGATGCTGGCCGCCGCCAGCCCCAGATAGGCCATGATCGTATAATGCTGAAAATAGGCCGAAACCAGCTCGCGCAGCGTCATCCGGTCGAGAAAATGCGAGCGTTTCCAGAACGGCAGCGCACTCTCGTCAGTGACGGTATCAGGCATTGACGGCGAAAATCGAGACTGGGACACGGGTACAATCCTGTGATGACGCCACGCTGTTAGCAGCGCCGCGCGCGAAGGGCCATGGTAGCCTCAGCGGTTACAGGCCTTTTGCGGCGGTATTGGGGCAATATTGGCCGGACAACCCAGATAGCGCGGCTCTAACGGAAAAAGGGCGTCACTTTCGTCCAAAGCGATCACCCGATTGTCCGCGGCTATTCCTCGGTGCGGATCAATACCGCTTCGCCAACCAGCAGGAACAGCAGGAACGGGGCCCAGGCCGCGATCAGCGGGGGATAGCCACCGAAGTTGCCCAAGGCCAAAGCGGCGTTGTCGATCACGAAATAGGCGAAACCAAGCGCCATGCCGATCACCGCGCGGATCAGCAATTGGCCTGACCGCGCCAGCCCGAATGCCGCCACCGCTCCCAGCAACGGCATCAGCACCGCCGAGAGCGGGCCGGATAATTTGTGCCACCATTTGCCTTCCAGCTCGGCAGTGCGCCGGCCATTGGCACGCAGCGTGTCGATCGAGGTGCCCAGTGCAAACAGGTTTTCGCCATCGGCATCGACGGTGCTGATCTCGACCTGGGCGGGGGTAACGCCCCGCCCGACTACCAGCGGGGCGATCGGTCCGCTGGCCAGGCTTTGCGCGTCGAAGCGGCGGGGGGCGTCGAGACGCCAGCCCCCACCCGGCCAGCTTCCCGTCCGCGTGATTGACCCGGTATGGACAAAGCTGCCGTGCGGGCTGCGAACCTGTTCCAGGATCATGCCTTTGGCATCGCGATGATACCAGGTCACGCCCGTCATCTGCATGGTGGCGCCATTGCCGCTGACGCTGTCGGCCGCCAGGATATCCGGTCCGTCGCCGATGTAGACGACGCCGTGAATACCCTCGCCCTGAGGCATGGCGCCATAGTCGGTGGACTGCCAGGCCTTCAACCGGGCGCTGGCATGGGTGACGATGCGTTCGTTGAAGGCGAAACTGAAAACCGCCACGAGCATCGCGGTTATCAGCATCGGTGCCAGAATCTGGTGCGCGGACAAGCCAGCGGCGCGCATCGCGATCACTTCGCTGTTCTGGTTAAGCGGCCAAAACGTCAGCAGCGTTGCCAGCAACACGGAATAAGGGACGAACCGTGCCACCAGCTGCGGCGCGCGCAGCAGCACATAGTTCCACAACTGCGCTTCGCCATTACCGGGATGCGCCAGGATCTTGCCGCTTTCACCGAGCAGGTCGAGCAATTGCAATACCAGAACGAGCATGATCAGCACCGACACGATGCGACTGATGAATATCCGTGCCAGGTAGAGCATCAAGGTGCGCGAAGGAAAAAATTCGAGGTGCATCGCTCAGCTTGTCCGGCTCGGCCGGCTCAAGGTAAAGCGGCGTACCATATTGCGCAGCGATTTGCCCATATTGGCGGACATGGTTTCAAGCGCGCCGATCGGCTGGCCACCCGGAACATAAGCAATGCGCCAATACATCCAGGCGATGATTGCGGCAAACACCAGGAACGGCCCCCACAGCGCCAGCGCGGGATCTATCCGGCCAAGTTCCGCAATGGATTCGCCGTATTCGTTGACCTTGTGATAGGCGACCACCATGACGATCGACACGAACACGCCAAGCCCGGATGTCGAACGTTTGGGCGGCACCGCGAGCGCGACCGCCAGCATCGGCAGCAGCAGGATCATCACGACCTCGGCCAGCCGGAAATTGAGACTGGCACGGACGATGGCTCGGTCCTTTGACGACGAATGACTGCTCCAGCCGATGCGCAGCAATTCGGGCAGGAAATATTCACGCTCCAGCCCGCCGCGCTGCCTGAATTTTTCCACGGCGGGAAGGTCGATCGGCAAGTCATGCTGGGTAAAGCCGAGCACACGCGGGCTGACCTTGGGTTCATCCTGGATGACCTGGCCATCGGTCAGCCGCAGGATCACCGTGTCCGGATTTTCGCGCAAAGACAGAAATCGCCCCTGATGGGCGGTGATCGAAAGAACCTCGCCTTTTGCGCCGGCGATTCGGACGAAAATTCCGACCAGCTCGCGGCCTTCGTCGCGACTTTGTTCGATGCGCAGCGCCATGCGGTCTTTCAGCGAGTTGAATTCACCGACCTTGATCGAGGCACCGAGCGCACCGGTGCGCAGTTGGAATTCCATCCGCTCATAATAATAACGTGATAGCGGCTGGATATAGCCGACGATGATCAGGTTCAAAACGGCCAGGCCGATCGCCATCAGGTAGGGCGTCCGCAGCAGCCGGGTATAGCTCAGCCCCACCGCCCGCATCACATCCAGTTCGCTGGAGGTGGCCAGTCGGCGGAACGCGATCAGGATGCCCAGCATCAATCCCAACGGAATTGCTAGGCTGGCGTATTCGGGCAGGAGGTTGGCAAGCATGCTGAATACCACCGACACCGGGCCACCTTCGGTAGCGACGAAGTCGAACAGCTTGAGCATCTTGTCGAGGAGCAACAAGGACGCCGCAATCAAAAATACGGCCAGCATCGGCATCAATACCTGCCGAAAGATATACCGGTCTGTGGCGGTGATAAATGGCACGGGTGGGAAAGGCAGTCAGGCTGGTTCGGACGAGTCCGATGGTGGGGACGCGACGCGATCGCTGGTGCGCGGCGCCGTGTCAGAAGATCATGCGAAAACCGGTTTCCAGGCGACAGGCAGATTTGGCAGTGATCGGTTTGGCTCTAGGCGGTCCCGCCGCGCTGGGCAAGTGCCAACTCCGGACGATTTACGAGGAGCAGCCAGCACGTTTGCGGCGCTTGCCACCGATGCGCCACTTAGGCCTTTTCCAGAGTGCATTGCAACGGATGCTGGTTCTGGCGGGCTAGGTCCATTACCTGATTGACCTTCGTCTCGGCAATTTCATAAGGAAATACCCCGCACACGCCCACGCCCTTTTGATGGACATGCAACATCACCCTGGTCGCCTGTTCCATATCCATGTTGAAGAAGCGCTTGAGACAGATGACCACAAATTCCATCGGGGTGTAATCGTCGTTCAGCATCAGGACCTTGAACTGGCTTGGTTTCTTGGGCTTGGTGCGGGTGCGGGTGGCCAGGCCGATCTGGTCTTGGTCATTACCGTTGCCGCCCTTGCCAGCTTGCATGAAACGGGCGCGGCTGGACAATTCGGCATTCGGCACGGGGTGGCCCGGGAATTCAGGAAAATTTGTAGCTGTCAGCATAAGCCTAGAATATCGCAACAAGGGGGGCGAAAACAAGCTTTCCTGAACGAGATACGAAAAACTTTACCAAAGCGACCAATCGCCGCTGCGCCGATCCTCTGCCTCAGCTGGCCATTTGCAGCGCAAACGGGTCAGGTAGCGAACTGCCCGACCCGTTATTCCGCAAACCTGAATTGGACGCCGGCGATCCAGCGGTCGTTCTGCAACCGCTGGACTATGGCCAATATTCAGGCGCCGATGCTCAGGCTGAGGTCTTCACCTTTTCGACTGCCAGGCTGACCCGTCCCGAAATCGGTGCAGCGGCGTCGCTGGCCAGCTTGAGGAAAGCCTCGCTGTGCTTGGTGCCATTGGCCATCAGCGTGTCCATCTGCTTGCGCATCAATTCGCTTTGCAGCTTGAAGAAATCGGCGGGCGACTTGACGCTGGAAATGGTCTTGACCTCTGCGGTCAGCGCTTCGAACGCTTGACGGCTCTCCGCGACCAGCTCAGTGGTCAATTCCTGCAGGCCCGAAGCGAGGATCTTGCTCGATTCAACCAGAGCTTCCACGTTGCCCTTGGCGAATTCATTGGCATCGCCCATTGCGATCGTGCTTTTTTCATAGGCGGCCTTCGCCTTTTCCTGGGCATCCGAGAAGGCGGTCTTGAAAGCAGCGGCAAAATCGAAAGTCGGGGTCGTCATGGCAAAGGTCTCCTGGAAAAAATTGGGTTTGGTGGGAGCGACGGGAGCGAGGTCAGGTGAATGAGGCGCTGGCCGGGCCTTCGGGAGAACCAGGGTGGGCCGGGGCCTGACTGGTTGCCGAACCGACACCCTGGGCGGTTTTGCAACCTGGACAGGTTCTGCCGGAACGGGATGGCTGGCCGCCACTGCCCGCGGTTTGACAGGTTTCTTGCCAGCGGGCGGCGCAACGGCAGGCTTGCCGGCGCGTTTGGTCTTGGCGGTGGCGCCCTGGTCTTTTGCAGGGGTTGTTTCGGGGGCTGTTTCGAAATCATCCGGCGCAGGGCTATCGGCCACTGCGGATGGCAGCGTTGCTTCGACAGCCGGGGCAGGTAGCTCGGTATCGAGTGTCGGTTCACCAGCTTGTGACTTATTAGCCATCAGTGCATTCCCTTACAGCGCGCGGATACCCGCGCCTTGCTGCGACGCACAAATAGTTCGCATCAAAGCGAAGTCAAGAAAATTGTGCAGTGCAGCATAGGCCCGTTTTAGATCGTGTTTTCGGCACGCAAAACATGGGCTTATGCGCCCCGATCGGTCATGGCGTCATGACATAACGTCCGGGCGCATCCTCTATGATGATGTCGCCCGGACACCCCGGCACCCGCAAGCCATCTGCTGCAACCTCTTGGTCGCCCTGGTCACGCAACCACGCGACCCAATGCGGCCACCAGCTACCGGGATGTTCGGTGGCGCCGTCGATAAAGCTGGCCAGGGTATCGCCCGGTTGCGGGTTGATCCAGTATTGGTATTTTTGGGCGGCGGGCGGATTGACGACGCCGGCGATGTGGCCCGAACCCGCGAGCACGAACTGCCATGGTCCGGCCAGCTGCCGGGTAAGTTGCCATACGCTATCTGCAGGAGCGATGTGATCTTCGCGTCCGGCCTGGATATAGCCAGGGATGGTGATCCGGCGCAGGTCGATCGGGGTGTCTCCCGCGCTCAGCGAATCCGGCAGCACCAGCCGGTTGTCGCGGTAGAGATCGCGCAGATAGGACTGGTGCCATTTCGCCGGTAGGTTGGTGGTGTCGCCATTCCAGTGCAGCAGATCGAAAGAGGTATAGTCCTCGCCCAGCAGGTAATTCTGGATGACGTATTTCCAGATAAGATCGTTGCTGCGTAACAGGTTGAAGGTTGCGGCCATGTAGCGACCATCGACATAGCCATCGGGCGCCAGCTTGCCGATCACCTCGATTTGCTGATCGTCGACGAAATGCCGGAGGGCTCCGGAGTTCTCGAAATCGACTTGCGTGGTCATGAAGGTCGCGGTCTTGACTATCCGGTCCTGCCCCAGTCGGCTCAACACCGCCAGGGTGGCGGCGAGCGTAGTCCCGCCCAGGCAGTAGCCCACGGCATGCACGGCAGGCACGTTCAATCGCGTGCGAACCATCTCGATCGCCTCGACCTGGGAACGGATGTAATCGTCCCACACCACCTCGGCCATGCCGGCATCGGCTGATTTCCACGACACCATGAACACGGTGATGCCTTGCGCCACCGCCCATCGCACAAAGCTTTTGTCAGGATTGAGGTCGAGGATGTAATACCGGTTGATCCACGGCGGAAAGATCACCAACGGCGTTTCCAGCACCTGTTCGGTGGTCGGGCTGTACTGGATCAACTGGAACAACGGGCTCTCGTAAACGACTTTGCCGGGAGTGACGGCGATATTCTCGCCCAGCCGAAAGGCGCCGGGGTCGGTGTGCGTCAGTTGCCCGCGCCGCAGGTCGGCCAGCAGGTGCCGCATGCCGGACACCAGGCTTTCACCGCCGGTGGCCAGCGCGCGTTCCAGTACCTTGGGGTTGGTCAGCGGGAAATGATCCGGGCTGAGCGCGTCCACCAGCGTGCGCGTGGCAAAGCGCAGTTGTTCTTTCTTGACGGGATCGACGCCCTGGAGATTGTCGGCGAGGGCGGTGATCTGCTCGGCCATCAGCAGATAGCTTTGATGGATGACCGCGAAAAAAGGTTGCTGCCATTGGCTGTCGGCAAAGCGCTTGTCGTGGCGGGGCATGGCGGCAAGCGGGGTGGCGGCATCTTCCGAACTGCCGGCCAGTGCGCCCAGGCCGTATTGGCTGAGCACGCCTTGCCACAGCGCGAATGTGCCATCCCAAAGCTGCTTTTGCGCTTGCGGGAAAGCCAGCGATTGTTGCCAGCTTTCCATCAGGCTGAGCCATTGCGCCGGGTCTGCCATGGGCATAGCTGGGCTGGCGGCGGATTGCAGCGCCTGTTCGCCCTGGAATTCCAGCCACATCGCCTGCAGCTCGGCAGCTACTTTGGCCCAGTGCGCGGCATCGCCAAAACCAGCCAGCGGAGTTGCCGCAGCGGGTAACATCTCGCCGATCATCCATGGCGTAAATTCGTTCGTCAGCCTGACCAGGCCCGACATGAAGTCGGGAAAGCCGGCGGTTGCAGTATTATCGCTCATTATGGCGCTCCATTCCCATGGGCGCGGTTTATCACGATTCAGGGGAGTGGCAATTCATTGCAGCGGTCGGAGCACCGCTCTGCTAATCTGCTCGTGGCGCTTTTGCATCTCGCCTTGACGACGTTTTAGGCGCAGGGACTGCAGGCTGTTGCACAGTCCGTCCAAGCAGGAATAGTGATGCCCGAAGAATTTTATCGCATGAAGCGTTTGCCGCCCTACGTCATTTCCGAAGTGAATGACATGCGTGCCGCCGCCCGTGCCGCCGGGCGCGACATCATCGATCTGGGGATGGGCAATCCCGACCTGCCACCGCCCGCGCATGTCATCGACAAGCTGTGCGAGGTGGCGCAAAAGCCAGGTTCGCATGGCTACTCGGCGTCGAAGGGGATTCCGGGAGTGCGCAAGGCGCAGGCGCAATATTATGCGCGCCGCTTCGGCGTGGATCTCGATCCCGATACCGAAGTGGTGATGACGATGGGTTCGAAGGAAGGGCTGGCGAGCATGGCCACGGCGATGACCGCGCCGGGCGATGTCGTGCTCGCGCCTAACCCGTCCTATCCGATCCATACCTTCGGATTTATCATCGCCGGGGCTACGATCCGCGCGGTGCCATCGACGCCGGACGAGCATTACTGGCATTCGTTGGAGCGGGCGATGGCCTTTACGGTGCCGCGTCCATCGATCCTGATCGTGAATTACCCGTCGAATCCGACCGCCGAGACCGTGGACCTCGCTTTTTACGAGCGACTGGTGGCCTGGGCAAAGGAAAACAAGGTCTGGGTGCTATCGGACCTGGCCTATTCGGAGCTGTATTACGACGGCAATCCTACGCCATCGATCCTGCAGGTGCCCGGCGCCAAGGATGTCGCGGTGGAATTCACCAGCATGTCCAAGACGTTTTCGATGGCTGGCTGGCGAGTGGGTTTCGCGGTAGGCAACCGCCGGCTGATCGCCGCGCTGACGCGGGTGAAAAGCTACCTCGATTATGGTGCGTTCACGCCGATCCAGGCGGCGGCCTGCGCGGCGCTGAACGGTCCGCAGGACATCGTCCAGCGTAACCGCGAGCTATACCAGAAGCGCCGCGACGTCATGGTCGAATCGTTCGGGCGCGCCGGTTGGGAAATCCCCAGTCCCAAGGCGTCGATGTTCGCGTGGGCGCCATTGCCGCCGGCGCTGAAGGACATGGGCAGCCTGGAATTCTGCAAGCAATTGCTCACCCATGCCGAGGTCGCAGTGGCGCCGGGCGTCGGTTATGGCGAAGATGGCGAAGGCTATGTCCGCATCGCCATGGTCGAAAACGAGCAACGGCTGCGACAGGCGGCGCGCAACATCAAGCGCTATCTGGCGAGCATGGGAGTGAATGCGGCGGGGACCAAGTGGGCTTGACGGCTTGCCTATTCAGGTCCGCTGTTTTTTTGCCAAACCTGCCTCGATTGGTGCAACTCGGAATAGGCTTTAATCAAGCGCCGGCTTGAAGCGCCGCAAGATCGGTAGGGGTGTTGATGTTGGCAGGCGGAGAAGGCAGCGTCACTGCGCGCGCACCGGTCATTCCGGCCAGAGCTCGCAGGGAATGGCTTCCGGTCCCCTTCAGGATTGTTTCGATCGCGTCCACAGTGCTCACCGGCCACAGACCAATAACCGGCTGGCTGGCGATCACGGCGGCGGCATAGGGAGGCGTCTCAACGCCAAGCCAATCGGGCAAATTTTCGGGCAGTCCGGCGGTATCGACGCCTAGCGACAACACCGCGTCATAGCCTTCGTCGCGTGCCAGATGAAGCGCAGCGGCCAAGCCACCCAGCGGCCCCATCCCAGGCGCCGGCCAATCGGGCAGGGTCGGCGCCGGCGCGCTCTTGCGCCCCGCGACAACCACGAATTCGCACCAGCCCGATAGCATATCGACCGCGTTTGCGATCAGCGTGCGGCCGTCCAGTTCGGCCAGCGCCTTGTCGCTGCCGAAGCGGCTGGACTTACCGCCAGCCAGCACCACGCCCAGAATCATCAATGAATACCCGCTGTTGCGACATCATGGCCCGGCGTACCCGAGTCGAACCGGCTGTCACACCTATATCGACGGACGGCGTGAAAAGTTCCATCCGAGCGCAATGCCATGCGGCGCATTCGCTACTTTCCCAGCGCCGCCGCCCAATCATGCACCGCCTGCAGCCTCGCGGTATTGTCGCCGCAAGTCAGGGCGTCGTCCTGACTGATGGCAAGGGGCGCGATGAGGGCTGGCCCTGCCGCTGCGGCCCCAGCAGGAACGCCGGCACTGTCACCGGGTCGGTCGCCGCTCGCGGTGGCGTCGGCATCGCCGGGCAGATCGGCGCGCCGGGCGCGATCCTGAGCGGCGGCGAGCTGCACGACGGCAGCATGGTAACGATCGCGCAGATCGGCAGCATCCCGATCGCCGTTCGCGGCCAGGTTCGCATTATATGCATCTTTCGTTTCCTTTGCAGTGGTCGCTTGCTGGATGACGCGCGAGTTCGCAGTCTGGATCTCGGCGAGAGCCGTGCCGCGCTGCCGGGCGAGCGCGGCCCATTTGTCCGCCTCGTGATGCTCGACCCCGCCCAATGCCGCCGCCAACAGGGCCACGCCGGTCATCGGATGCGCGCAGAGCCAGTTCGCCGCCCCTCGCGCCCCGGCCAGCAGGCGCAACGGGATCGCCGCCTGCGGGACAACCAGGCCGGCAATTGTTTCAATTAGGCTCATCGCCGGAACTCCTCTTTCGTCAGAACCGGAACACGCCTGCCAGCTTGGCATTCGCCACCGCGCCATCGGCCACCAGTTGATTGAGGAACGGCGCCGGGTGCGTGCCGTCGATGGTGTTGGCCAGCTTGACCACGACCCCGACCGCGTGAGCGAACAGCAGCCCCGAGGTCAGCGTGACGAAGCAGTTGCCGCCGGTGCTATAGGCGCTGGCGTAGGTGCCCATCGTCTCATAGCCGCCGGTGCCGTCGAGAATGGCGATCACCGCGCCCGGCGGAACCCCGACATTGAGGTACACCCCCGTTGCCGACGCGGCGACCGCAGTGGCGACAGTCGCCGTCCAGCCGTCCTGCGCCGCCACGTTCCAGGTTCCCGCGATTCCGCCGGAACCAACCCCGGCATAGGCATCGGTGATATCGAACGAGCGATCGATATAGGCGCCCGTGGCCGATGTCGGATTGCCGTTGGGAACGCTGCGAATCCAGCTATTGATCTGCCACATCGCCGCCGCCGGATAGGTATAGGATGTGTTGAACGCCGCCTGCGCGCCGGTCGTCTGGAAACCATCGGTCGAAGTTGTCCGCTGCAACACCGACACCTGGATCAGCGGCACCGCCCATGCGGCTTTCAATGCCGTCCAGGTCGCGGTGAACAGCGCCTGCCAGGTGGCAACGACGGTGGTCGCGTCATTGGTCCCTAATGCGCAAACCGTGCAGCTAAATGGCAACCGCTGCCCCGGCAGCAGCGCGATCGCCGCCATCCGGTAAAACAGCCCCGCGCCGCTGCCGGTGCCGGTGATCCCGGCCAGCTTGCCGCCGGGCACTGCCCAGTTGAGATTGGGCAACCGCCTCGCGCCGCCGGCTCCGCTGGCCATGCCCCGGCCAAACCAGCCTGCTTCGCCGAAGTGGTTGGCAACTCCGCGCGGCTGCGACCAATAGCGGCCTTCGCCCTGGCCGTATTCTATGCTGGTGCCGATCATCAGCGGTACTTCGCGCCCGTCCCAGCCTTGAGCGACGCCCGCGATCGGGCCAAAGGCATAGACGAAATTGCCTGTCGGCGTCGCGCTGCTGATCCCGCCCGCAGTCGCCAGCGCAACCAGCGAGGTCGTGCCGACCTGCGCCCGCTCGCCCAGCGCCTGGTTATAGCCCAGGGTGGTGGAGCCGGGCTGGACATCGCTGGCCGGCGTTATCAGCGTGCGATGGCAGCGCACCATGACGCGGGTGTTCGGCGGCACCAGCCAGGTCTGCTTGCCGGCATCGGTCCAGGCATGCGGCGTGGCGCCACCATTGCCAGTCAGGGTGATCGACGCCGACCCGCCGAAGGTGAGCGTCACCGTGCGCAGCGTGCCGGAGATATCGGTGAACGCCATCGTCACGATATCGATCTGGATGGCGTTGGTATTGGCGCTTTCCTGGTTGCTGCCGGAATTGGTCAGCCACCAGTTCGCAAACAGAAAGCGCTGGTTGGTGGTCCAGTAATCGTCGCTGATATAGACCTTCTCATAGATGGCATATTGCGCTGCCGCGCCGGGCTGGTAACTGGCGGTGAACGCTCGCCAGCCTTGCCCGGTGATCATTGCCGGGCCGTATGACAGCCCCGCCCGGGCGGCGTCGTTCAGCGCGATGACCTGCACCGGCGCCGGAATCGGTGGCATGCTCATGGCTGGGTTCCCCAAATGTTGTTTGTGACGGCGCCGATGGTGATGGTAAAATTCATGTCAGAACCGGCGCAGGACGACGATCGGTGCGCTGTTGGCGGCACGCGAAAAGTCGAGCTTGCCGAGGCCGCTGGCCGCACTGCCGTTGATCGTGCCGATGCCAAAGCCCAGCATGAGCTGCGAATACCCGGCAGCCGGTCCGTACCTGGCGACCACGGTCAGTTGCCCGAATAGGCGACCCGGTCGGTCGCGTTGGTGCCGATGATGGAAACGCCGCTGGCATTGGCGACCGCGAAAGACATCGATTGCCCCGGACTCAGCGGATAGCCGGTGATGACGGCAACGCCGGCTGCGCCGATATAGACGGTACCGGAATTGGCTGTCAGTGCCGTCACGATAAGCCCGTTTTGCAGCGCGCTTGCGGGCAGGGCGACGGCGGCCGTGGTCAAGGTCTGCTGGCCGGTAACCGGCGCGGCGGGCAGGGGGCCCAGGACGGTCCCGATGAGATTACCGCCGGCAGGGAGCGAGGGTAACGCGGTCAGGCTGACCGGCTGGATCGCCGGCCAGAACGTGCCGGTAATCGCCAGCGGGTTACTCAGCTTGCCGTAAATGCCGGAAAGCCAGCCGCGAATGCCCGCACCGCCGGCAGGGACGACAATACCGGTGCCATCGTTGCCATCCGCCGAGGCGCCGGTTGGCAACGGCAGGGCGGCAACCGAAACCGGCACGACCTGGTCGCTGGCGATGACGACCGGCGCGCTGCCCGCCATCGCTGCCTGGCCATTGCCATTGGGGAACGGGATATTTTGCGTGGCGCCGGTGGCGTCCTTGATGGCTAGGGTCATGTCAGAAACTCCGGATGGCAGCAATCAAGGCGCTGTCGCTGGGTTGGGAAAAATCGAGTATCGGGACCGGCGTCGCCATCACCGGTGGCGCGTCGAATTCGCCGATCGTGGTCAGGCCGACGAGCAGCCCGGAATCCGCGACCCACTGGATGCTGCGCAGGGTCATAGCGTTGCCGGCTCCGCCAGCATGACGATGGCCGGGTTGATGATCGTCACCGCCCCGGTGGCGTCTAGGATGCGCAGGTCGATTAGGTAATTGCCCGATGGCACCGCCGCGCAATCGGCGGCATTCAGCGTCAGCAACCATCCCACCGGAAAGCTGCCATTGGCGGGACGATAGGCTATCGCCATGCTGCCGGCATCGGCTGCGGTCGGACTGGGTGCGGCGCGGCCTGCCGGGATCGGTCGCAGGCGAGAGGTAATCAGCGCCTCTCCGCCTGGTTGCGCGCCGGTGTCGGCGACGCCGATGGTGATCGTTTCACCGCGATAGCGAGTGTAAAGCGTGCTGGCCATGGCGGCTCCTGTGGATCGTGGCAGGCGGACCGGGTTCGAAGGAAAAGCTTACGGAGGGGCGTCGTCCGGACCAGCCTCCACGGCGATACCGGCAGGTCCGACCTGCAAGCGAAAGGCGCGGGTGACATTTTCCAGCCCGGAAAACAGCGTCCCCGAACCGATAATCAGCAAAGCCCCGCGCGCTATCTCGTACAGGCCATCGGGATCGTATCGCAGCACACCGGTGATCCACCACACCAGCACCAGCAGGCTCACCGCAGTTCCGGCTTCGACCAGCGCCCGCAACGCGCGGCGAGTGTCGGGATCGCGCAAGCCCTTCATGACCGTGCTGCCGCCGCTGCGTCCGGAGTAAGGTAAAGCGCTGCTTCGGCGGCACGGCGGCGGACCAGGCCGGCCAACACCCGGCCGCTGCCCTTGTCCCAGGCCGCGAAGGCCGCCGCTGCCTTGTGATGCTCTCGGGCATGATGGAAACGCAACACGCTCGAACCCAGGAAATTTCCGAAGCCGATGTTGTACGCCAGGGAACACAGCGCCCCGAACTGATTGCCGCTCGAAGGCGTCGTACCGCAGGCCAGTGTCATTTGCACGACGACATGGCCCAGATCCTGCGTCAATCGGGAATCGGCCTGCGCCTGGGTCCACCGTTGCCCGGGGTGAATATCGGGCCCGGTCGCGCCCCAGCCGATCGTCCACGGCGCGCCGCCGCTGCCGGGATCGGGGTAAGCCGACAGCCGACAGCTTTCAGCGTCGCGCAGGATCGCCAGCGCGGCGGAGTCGATGACATGGGGCATCGCGGCCTCCTTTAAAGTTCCAGGGTACTGTCGCGTCTATTTGACCAGATGATCCACCAGCCATTGCCCGCCGGCCACGGCAATCCCGCCGACCAGGCTCGACAAGCCCAGCAGCGCCCCGCGCTCGCCCTTGCGTTCGCTGTTCTTCAACTCCAGCGCGGTGATCCGTTCATCCAGCGGCGCGGTGGTCGCGGCGATCGCGGCGCTGACGGCACGAACCTCCTCCTTGATTTCGGCCAAGCCTCTATCCAGCGAGCGCTCCATCCGGCCCATGCGATCGTTCATGGCTTTGAGACCCCCTTTGACCTCGCCGACTTCCAGGATGATGCCCTCTGGGGCGATGGTCATGCCGCCATCAGGCCGCATGGATCGAGCGCCCGTTTTCATGCCATAGCCCCGTCGTCCCGTTGAACTCCAGGTCGATCCAGTCGAACGCCACCGCCAGCACGCAATCGGAATTGAGCCGCAGCCCGGTGCCATTATGGGCAAAGGTGAAACTCGTGCCGACCGCCGAGCCATACCAGTAGATGCGCGTCCTTTGCCCGAATGCGTAGGCGAAGGTCGCGGCCATCGTGCAGGCGATCGCCGCAGCCGCCCCGGTATTAGCCAGCGCATGGCGGGGATTGCTTACGGTGATGGCATAGGGGCCGGCGGCCATGGTCAACTGATACATCGCCAACGGCAGCCCGGCACCGAACAGCTGGCTGCTGCTAGGCCCGTCGCAGGTCACCAGCGGCTGCGAAAATTGCGCCGAAGGATAGCTGGGCAGCAACACCAGTTGCACCCCGTCCGCCCCACCGATCGCCAGCGAACAGCTATTCGTGTCAACATAGCCGGACACCCCATAGACATTGGCGAAATAGCCGTTGGCAATGGCGTGCGCAGTCCGATGAACATTGATCCTGATGTGCATGTCGTTAGGTGGCGGGATGTATGTGCCCGCAGGCGCACCCGGCAACTGCGTCGTCAGCGTCGGCGGCCCCTGGATCGAACAAATCGGCGACTGGCTGCCTTGGTCGAGCGTGTAATCGAGGTCGATGTAGGTGCTGGTCAGCGCCCCGATCGTGATTGCCGTGTTCAATGCGATCGAAATATCCGTGGCCCGCCCGCGAATACGCATATAATTGCCGACCAGCAATTGCCCGGCATTGTGGAAATCACAGTCGACCAGGTCGATCCATGGCGGGGCCTTGGCCAGGTTCCGGGTCGGATAGGCATAACTATACAGCAGGCCATTGGCCGGCCCGCCGGTAATCCCGGTCTGCACCGAATCATAGAACTTGCAGTTGGTATACCGCCCGCCGATGCCGCCCAAGCACTCGACCGAGATGAACGAATTGCCGAAGTTGCAGTTATCCGCCCAGACCATTCCCGTCGAAGGATTGAACGCCGACTGGTTACTGCCGGAAATCGTCACGTTCCTCAGAATCTGAACCGTCTGTGTCGTCCCGGCAAGATAGAAAGCCTCACCCTTGAACCCGCTGATCGTGCAATTCAGCAGCGTCACATTATCACATTGCGTGTTCTGGAGCCGCAGTCCCTTGTTGGTCAGATCAGGCCCATCCGGAGATGCCGGGGTAACCGCCAGGCGCACGCCGGTATAGGAGCAACCCCCATCCAGCCAGATATTTTCCATGTGGAAAAACGTCAGGCCGTTCGCATTCGGCGATGCCTGCGATCCGCCGATGAGATTGATTCCCGCACCGCGCCAGACATTGCCGGCGACATTCTGCCAGCCCGTTTCCAGGGACGATCCGGTCGTAGACAACATCCTGATATGGCTCTGCGTCGGCAGTCCCAGGAATTTTATCGGCGCCGTAACCCATAGCGATTGCCCGTCCTGCGCCCAGGCATCTTCACCGGCCTGCGCCGCCAGACTGGTACGCACCGTGTTCCACAGGCTGACCGTATCGAAATCGAACAGCAGCGTCCGCGCGCCGATCGCCGCGGCGTAATTGATCGCGGCCTGCACGGCCAGCTGGTCGTTATGCGTTCCTCCCAGCGCGCCGCCCTGCGAGATGGCGACGACACCACCCGCCGCCGCCAGCCGGAAAGCCCGCCCGGTGCTGTCCATTGCGCAGAATCTGGGGCTGCTCGACGCCAGTGCGGCCGTTGCCAGGCGATCGGCCACATAAGTCCCGCCGCCCGTGCCACCGGCAGAATAACCGCCGGCGATGAAAGCCGTAACCGCGGCAGGCAGAGCGTGCGCGGCAAGATTGACGAACAGGTCGATAGAAAAGGCTTGCCCCGGCGCAGCCCCGTTCAGGGTGGCCGCGATCACCGTCGCCAGCGCGACCTGCTCAAAGCTGTCGAGCGCCGGGTTAGTCGGATCGGCGCCTTCGATCCGCAGTGGGATCATCGCCTGTGCATAAGCGCCCGCCGTGGCCAGGGGCGTGGAATGGTTCCAGTCAGTCATCATGTATCCCGTCAGTGGCGGAAAGGAAGTGCGATCAATTGCCCTTGGCGCGCCAGCGATAGCCGCCGCCATCATCGCTGAATGTGCTCGACTGATCCTGGACGAACAGGCTGGCCACCGTCCGGGTCAACGCAATTTCCTGGATGATCGTTACCCCGGTGACACTGCTTGACGGGTTGATGGTGTTGGCGCTGATATCGACACAGGCGTTGGGAAAGCCGCCAAAGGGGAAGGTCAAAGTAATCGCCGCCTCGCTCGATACCGCCGCCGGCACGACCCCGCCCATCTCGATAAAGCCATTGGGATGCAGCAGCTTCCAGTTGCCTGACCCGTCGGTGGCATAAACCGTGCCGACCGCCACTGCCGCTTGCACCATCGCCGTGGTCGCCAGCTTGGTGCTGTTGTCGTTGCTGGCGGAGGTGAGGCCGAACACGTTGCCGGAAAACACCCCGCCGGCGATCGGCATCAGCCCGGCCAGCCCCGCATTCAGGAACGGTGCACCCGGCGCCAGGGCGATATTGAGCGCAGTGATCGCCGTCTGCGCATAAGCGATGGTCACGTAATACAGCGGGATAAAGCCGGTATCGACCGCGGGCGCTGCCGGACTGGAGGCACCCAGGCCGGCCTTGGCCTGGACGTTGACCGTGCCCGCGCGTTTCGTATAGCTGGGCTGGCCATTATTTGCGGGACCGGAAAACGGGATCGCGGGGCTGGCGGAATTGTAGAACGGCAGCGTGACCGCGCCGGAATCCACCTCGCTATAGGCAGCTTCGATCAGGTAGATCACCGAATAGCCCGAAGTAGCAGGCGCGCTCATCGCCAGCTGCGTATTCGCGGAAGCCAGGACGATGCCCTGTTTCACGGTCTGGTCCGCAGTATTGGCGGCCAGGCTGGAATAGGCGGTATTATCGACGTTTTGCAGGCTGTAGATCGCGCCCGGACCGATGTTTACCACCATGCTCGGTACCGCAGTCGGCGTACAAGCCAGGCCGGACGCCAGCGTACCGGAACCCAGCACGTCCATCGCCAACCGCCCCAGCGCCACCATGGCATTGCGATTGGTGTTGAGGATGTCGGTTTCAAGCGGAATGGCTCCAGGCCAGACGATTTGGCGATCCATGCGGTTGCTCCTGATGGTGTCTCTTGATTCCCCTCCACCTGCGGGGGGGCTTGGGGGTGGCATCTTCCTGACGGGAAGTGATGGTCGAAAGCCCGCACCATCCCGTCGATCTCGAAATCCCCCCCCGCTGCGAACGGCGACCGCCCGCAGGTTGATTGATGGAGTCGGCTGGGCGCGACGCCGCCTTTTTCGTCAGCCAGGGGTCTGCCATCTCCCCGCGGGCAGGATTTTAGTTCAAATCCGGCCGCCGCGAACCGCAGCAGCCCTGCTCAACTCAACGTCAACGGCTGTCCATCCACCGTAAACGGCAAGCCACTGCGGCTCAGCGCAACCGGGTTCCAGATGTTACCGATCCGCACCCAGATATTCGTGCCCGCCGCCTTGGCGGCATCGATTGCGGCGTAGATATCGGCGTCTGTCACGATCGAGGAGACCAGCGCCAGCGATGCATACTCCGCCTCGCTGGGCACGCCGTATCCCGCGGCCACCGCGCCATAACCCGCCACCTGGGCGATGCCGTATTGCACCGGGCGATACGCAGTAACAAACGCCTGCGCCGGGATCGCCTGCGATCCGTAAGTCCCCGCAGCGCCATAACCGGCATAGCCAACACCATATACCCCGGTATCGCCAGGCGAAAACGGCTCGACAATGGCTGGCGGATTCCCCGTCAGCGTCAGCAGCACATCGCCAATGCCCTGCCGCGTAGCGCGCGGGCGAAACAGATTGGCCAGGATATTGGCGCGAAAGCTGTCATCATCCTGGTTAGGCCCGCGCTGCAAAGCTACAGCGTAAAAATCCTGTGCGATCAGATCCAGCCAGATTCCGTTGGCGGTCAGGATACGGGTCTGCGCCGCTGCATAGCTGTACCGATCGTAGACAAATGCCAGCGCCCCGGCCGCGCCATCCAGCAAGGCATTCGCGGTGGGATTGCTGTCGGCAAACCAGCCCGGCAACAGCTGGCGCACGCGTCCGGCAATATCATTGGCGCTGCCCACGGATGAGGCCATCTCAGCTAACCACGATCAGGCCGGGCGTCACCGCCTGCTGCGGGGTGGCGATCAGATCGCTGGTGCCGCCGTTCACGGTCAACCCGGTGACGGTGGCCACGCCGGCGCTCGCGGCATAGATGACCTGGTACAATCGCGACCAGGACAGGCGGGCACCGACCGGCAGCGCGGAGATATAGGTCTCGATCGCACCGGTCACCGATGCGGCCACGGCATTATGGGTATAGCCGTCGACGGTCGTGACCGCCACCGCCACGGCGGCAGGGATTGCCACCGCGCCGAATACCCCGAACTGCACGCCGCAACCCCGCACCCCATCGATACCCGCGCTGACCAGAGCCAGCAACGATGCCGAAGAACCGCCGCTGCCATCGTCCACGACCACATAGAAATAGCCCGGTTGATAAATTCCAGCGTAAGTATAATCTTCGATCAGGGTATAGCTCAGCCCCTCCCGCAGCGAGGCGATGGCGTTGCCGACCGCCGATTTCGTGGCCTTGGCCAGCGAAGCCAGGAAATTGACAAAGCGCACCCGCAACGCCGCGTCTGTTTCCGCAGCGGCGCCCGATCCGAACGCCGCAGGATTGGTCACGTTGTCGACGCCGCTGATCGACTGGCCCAGCGCGGAAATGGCTCCCGCTGCCAGGTTCCCCGCCACGCCCTGCATTACCGCCTGGACCGTAGCGCTGATCGCAGCGACGCCGGCCGGGATCAGGTAGGCCTCGTCGCCATCGTCATAGGCCAATTGCGAACGGTCGGCAGTCACGAAGAACTGCTGCGTGCCATCCGCCGATTGCACGATTGCGCCCAGCGGGATGCTGGCTGCCTGTGTCGCGGTAAAGCGCGACAGCGTCACGGCCCCGGTGGCAGCGGTGGCGGGCAGGCGGATCACCCCGAAATCGGCCATCCAGCTATCAAGGTCGCTGCCGCTGGCCGTGGCCGCGCGAGTGGTCGTCAGCAATTGCAGGATCAGCCCCTGCAGCCACATCGCCACCATCGCCACCGCCTCGGCAAAGGCGCGCAGGATCGAGCCGACTGAAAAATCGATCAGGCTACCGCTCGATCCCGCCTGGATCGCGGTCGCCTCGATCTGGACGAGCTGGTCGAAAGTCTGGGTCTGCAGCGTGGAGGTCATCAGGTGCTCACGTCAAAAGAGAGGATGACCGGCTCGCCGCTGGGCGCGTCGGTATAGCTGATCGCCACGGCAAACCCGCCGCCGGCTTGGTTCGCGATGGGCAGTACGCTAACGACCGGCTCGGGCTGGGCCGCTACGCTGGGTTCCAGCAACATCTGCCCCCGGATCAGCACCCGCATCGCCGCCAGATCGGCGTTGGCGCCGATCCATTGCGCCAGCCCGGCGCCATAATCGGGCTGGAAGATATAATCTCCGGGATTGGTCAGCAGCCGGCGCAACACCCGCTGCTGGCCGCGCGCGATCGCCGTCACCGTCAGCAAGTCGCCGGTATTCGAAGGCGCCAGATCGGTTCCGAAATAATGGTAAAGGTCGGCCAGGCCAGTCATCCCGTCGGCCCTCCGCTGATACCGCTGCCGCTGGCCACACCGCCATGATGATGCGTGGTCAAGCCGATGCCGTCCGCTGAAAAGTGGCCGCTATGGGTCCAGGCACCGGCACTGGTAATACTGCCATCGCCGTTCAGCGCGATGCTCGCGCCATGGCCGTCGGCCAGCGCCAGCTTGCCATCACCGGTCAGCTTGATCGATGCGCCCGATGCATGGACAATCCAGGCCTCACCGCCGGGCACTGCCAACGGACGCTGGCCATCGTTAAAGAACCGCCAACCAACGCTGGCCACACCGCCATCGGCTTCCTGGAAATCCAGCTCGACCGCATCGCCCACGGAAGGCGCTAGAAACAGCCCCCAGCTCGCCCCCGCCCAAGCGGTTTTCAACGGCACCCAATCGGTCAGCGTACCATCGGGCTGTAGCTTGACCCGGACCGCGTGATTGGCCGGATCATAACCATCCACCGTCCCATGCCGGGTCGCCGCCCGCAGCCCCGCCACCTCGGACGCCACGCGCCGAGCCTGATTAAGCAATTCCTGCATCATGAAATCTTCCTTTCCCCGCCCGCCGCAGGCCGGGGGCGGGCATCTGCCCTAAGCGGCAGCGATATTCTTCGCATTCAAGCTCATCCCATACCCGCCCCCAGCCGACATCGTGCGCCGCACGACATCCGGGAAATAGTCCTGGTCCCAAGCCGTACCGGTACCCCGCACCGCCACGATCATGCGGCAATCGAGCAGATCGTCACCCGGCATCTCGGCGCTCAGCCGCACCATATGCTGCGCAATATCCCGATAGCGCGCCTGGGCAATCTGCTGGCACTGATCCTGCGTCAGTCCGGGCGAGGTAAAGCTGTATACCAGCGGCGACGTCTCCGGCGCAGGCGCATCCCCGTCCGCCTCGGGCCAGGTCGCCACGAACCGCTTGCCCTGTCGCGCATGCCAGCTTTGCACGGTCACGCTCACTCCCCGCGCCAAAATCAGGCTCCGTTCCAGCCGCAGCGCAGTGACATTGGCTGCCGAAGCAGCGACCAGCCGGTCCCCCTGCTGCCAGTCGATAAGGTAACGCCCGGCGTCGGCCGGATCCGGCCGAGGCTGGAAATGAAGTTCATCGCCGAGTACGAAAGCGTCAAAATCCTCAAAGCCGGCGAGTTCGGTCAGGATATCCCATTCGCTGCGCTCCTGCGTCAGGCTGATATGGTTCTGGCTGTAAAACGTACCTATCGGCGTCTCGGTGTCGGTGATGACCGGCGTCAGTCCGTGGTTCCCCGCAAGCACGATGGCAATCTCGCTGGAAGTCCGATTGAGATAGCCGCAACTCACTTTGGTGTCGATTAGCCGAGCGGTCAGGTCACGACCGGTCAGCAGCAGGGTGCCGCGCAAGGGATCGAAGACGATGTCGTCTACCTGACCCAGTATCAGTCGTTCGGCAAGCGCAGGCCGATACTCGCCGGAACCGGCAGGCACATCGGCCACAGCAAAAATTTCCGCCGTGATCGCGGTTTGCTCGGCAAACCAGTCGGGACCATATCCAGGCGCCAATTGCGCTACGGCAAAACCGATGGCAAAGCTGTCGGCAGCGCGAAAGGCATTGTTCTCCACCTCCCAGCTTTCCCAGCCGTCGATCATCAGCCCATTAAGCCGCACCGCCCCGCGCGGAGAACGAACTGCCGGCTGCCCGGCCGCCATGCCAACCGACGTTATCCCGGACAGGTCAGGCATTCAGCACCCCTGTCGCCGCCACGGCATCCACTGGCGGAATCACCAGCCGGGTAATACCCGCAATCGACGGATCGGTCAGGCGGTTAGCCTGGGCAATCCGCGTCCAGGCCCGTGCATCGCCGTAAGCGGCAGCGGCCAGATGATAAAGATCGCCACTACCGGTGGTCAGCGTCGCGCCGCCCGCGCCGGCGGTCCCGCCGCCAGCGACAAGATTTGCGGCCATGCGGCCCAGCGTTTGCACCGTGGCGTTCAACAGGAATGACCGGTTCGCCGCCACCGCCGTCGTCGCCAACCCCGCGCCGAACTGGTGCAGCGGATCGGGGCCAGTGCCGGCGTCGGGCACCGAAAGCGGTCCAAGTGCCAAAATTTGCGCCGATGCGACGATATTCAACTGGTCGGCCTGCACCTGTGCCGCCGCAATCGCGGGCAACACCGGGCGGACCAGGGCGGGTGTAAACTCGCCGCCGGTCGCAGCGACAGCCGCGCCGACCATGCCGACCGCCGCGATCAATCCGCTATCGGCGATCGTGGCGGCGTTGCTAATGGCGCTGGCCAGATCCTGCGCTACCATCTGCGTCAGCCCCGGCAAGCCTGTGCCGGACCCGACCGCGTCGTGATCTCTTACGACCTCCAGCGCGATCGAATAGGGCAAGTTGGGACCGGCGCGAAACTCGGCGGAAAATTCAGCGATCACCACGGTATAGGCAAATTCGCCATAGCGCAGCGCCAGCGGCTGTCCCGCCTCCGCCATTTTCTTGAGAAACCGCGCCCGTGCCAGCGCCTGCGACCCGATAAACCAGCCCGACCATTCGGGTCGCAGCGGCACCGCACCCAGCGCATCGACAACCCGCGCGCCACCGACCAGCGTGTGCACATGCAGCAGCTGCGAAGCCCCAAACCCGATACTCTCCGGCACTTCACCGCGCGCAAACGTAAAATCACCCAGCCGCAGCGTGATCGAGACCGCGCTCACATCCCTGCTCCCGATGGCCGCAGCGCCGCCATACTGCTATTGAAACCGGACCCCGAAATGCTCGGTCGAGCGGCGGCGCGCGTCTGCTCGGCGGTGATCGCAGCGGCAAGATGATATCCCACCAGCGTCTTGTCGAGATAGACATTCCCCACCGGTGCCGCAGCCCGTGGCTGGTGCACCGTGCGATGAAAGCCCGGCCCTGCGGAATGCTGCGGCATAGGCAGGGCAATATTGTGCCGCAGGCGCGCCGAAATTCCCGGCGTGACCAGCGCAGCAAAACGCACCGAAGGTCTTGCCGATAGCTCGATCGACCTTGCCATGCGATGACCGCTCGCCGTTGACGCAATAACCTCGGGACGCCGGGGCAGCGCTCCAAGCAACCAGGGCGCGGCAAGCGCCGGGCTGGCAGGACCGGCGTCATTGCTCCTGATACGGGCGAACCGCGCGGCAGGCTTCACGCTCGCCAACGGTGTCATCGGCAACCGCTGTTTGCCTCCTGCCTGGCGCTGCAATATGTGCCGCCGCACGATTGCGATCATCGCCGGTCGCGGCAGCACACTGGCCCCATCCGCAATCGGTCCCGTTCCGACGTGGCGCCCAACCGCATGCAGCACGGTGGTCAGGCCAAGCCCGAGGTGCCGCGAACGCAACGCCTGCACGCGCGCCAATAAAGCACGCGTCCGTTCGTCAGCCCGCAGAGGATGGCCACGCACCTGTCCGCCCATGGCGATGCGAGTCGCCACGCGATAAGCTCCATCAGGCATAGAAGACTCCCAACAACACGGGTTCATTCATCGAACGACAGCGTCTCGACGTTCAGCCGGCCGCCATGAAACGCGGAAAACCGCATCGCCATCCACGCGCGCGGAATATCGTCCAGCGCAAAGGCCACGTCGAACGGGACACCATTATGGACGAGCCACAACGCCTCATTCAGCGGCTCGTCCCTCAGCCATTTTTTAACTCGGCCTCGGCTTCACCGGCAGCCCTGGGCATGAAATGCTCCAGCACCCCCATTTGCGCGGCATCGTTGCCGTCATCGCCCAGCCGTGCATAAAGCGCCCGCAACTCGCCATCGCTGGCCGGACTCGCCACCGTCACCCCGTCGATCGCGGCGACGTAAGGCAAGTGCATCACCTCGGCGAGATAGAGCTGGTTGATTTCAGCGCCGCCCGCCGCCTTGGCGAAATCCAGCCGGGCCAGCGGCGCCGGTTTCTTCAATGTTATGGCCCGGCCATCGGCGCTAACCACCTCGACGCACCGATTGGCGGCGGCAATGACAGCCCCGGCCGGCGTTTCGCCCGTCCCCTTGATCGTTACGGTAGCCATCAGGCTTGCTGCACGCGCTGCGAAGCCACCGCCGACAGCGCCTGCTTCACCGTACTATCCGCCGACCACTTCCCGGGATCGTCGAACTTCAGCATGCATGATTGATAGCGCCACTGCGTCACGCTGCCGTCAGGCTCGGTAATGGTCTGCTGGATCGTGCACGGCGTATCGCTGATCCCAGCATAATAATTAGCCTCGATCCCGGCCCAATAACTATCGAGATCGGCAGATCGCCGCTCCATCTCCATGACCAGATTCCACCCGCCATGAAAACGCAAATGGTCGTTGATCCCATCGAGCGCCCGCACCGTGGTCTCACTCACGATAGGCCGCGCTTCAAAGCCGGTCACCTTCCCCAACCGCAATGTCGCGCCACTAGCCAGTATAACCGCAACGCTGGTGTCACGACCAATAGAATACCCCTGCTGGGCCATAATAAAACTCCTGAAAAATTTACTCCCTTCCCCTTCAGGGGAGGGGTTGGGGGTGAGGTCCATCCCCCGGGCGCCGATGCATCGACATCAGGAGCTAACTGTCGTCCCCTGATTGACCGAAACCGACTGCCCGCCTTCGACGTTAATCAACAACACCGTAATCACGCTCAGATAAGTAACCCGCACATCTACCTGCATATACCCCAGCGCCACCCGCGCCGGCGGATTATTGGCAACATTCAACTGCACCGAGAACGGCTGTCTGGTCGGATTGGAAATATCTCCGATCATCCCCTGCTGCTGCATCGCCGCCAGAAAGGCATTGATCGTACCCATCGCCTGGTTACGCACGCCGGTGCTCTGCAATCGCCCGATATACAGCCCCATCGCCGTACTCAGCGTATAGGCGATATAATTGGTCAACCGCGGATAATTGTCGCCGTTGATTACTTGGTTGGACGAAGTATTGCGCCCGATCCGCGTGCCAAAATACGCACCGCCAGGGCAGGGGTTGGCCACCACATCGATCCCCGCCTGCGCCAAAGCCTGCAAATCGGCATTCGAATAAACCCCATTGGCATTGGACTTCTGCGTCGCAATAATACCGACCAACTGCTTATTCAGGCTCGATTCCGCCGGCGACAGCGCCGACAACCGCCCGGCGACAAAGCCTTGCGGCGAAATCAGCCGGATCTGGCCGTTCACCGTGTCATTGAAGTAAGCCCAGTCGCCAAACAGCAACTTGCCGGCATAAGAGTCGATGCCAGCGCCAGCCTTGGTCGCCACGGCATTGCCGATGGTATCGCCCGCAGGCGTCACCATCACCATGTAAGTACCCTCGGATAATCCATAGCCAATCTGCGCCGGCCAACTCGTCGCAGCATCGCAATCGACCAGCAACGCCACGCTGGTCCCGGTCGCGCGCAATGCATACATGCCGCTACGCGATACCCCGTCCGCGCCGATCAACTGAACCGCGCCCACGCCTCCAGCACCATCGCTGCCGCCGGCCAACGCGGCGGTGGTGGCGGTCGGCGCGGCGGTGCTGACCCCGGCGCTCGCCACGACGATCTGCGAAGGCCCGCGCAATCCCGAAATGCCGTTATTGATCGCGGTGGCGATCGCCACCCACACCGCATTGCCCGCCAGCCCGGCGGCGATATTGTCGAACACCTCGGGCACCAGCCCGGGCAGGGTAACCGTCACCCGCCAACTGCCACTCGCCGTCCCTGCCGCAAGCATGGCCGAAATGCCGTTACCCAGCGATCCGGTATATTTCGAGGTGACCGCAATACCGGTGCTGCCGATCGTCGCAGCGGCAGCAGTATCGCTGCCATCGGTCACCCGAATGCAGCGCATATTGTTCGCACCATTCAGGATGGCCGCCCACCCCGCCGTGCCCATATCGTATTTGCGCGGCTGGATATTACCGAACGTGGCCACATAGGATTTGATATCACCGATAATCGTCGGCGAATTCACCGGTCCCCATGTCGCCGTCCCAACCAGCCCCAAGATATTGGTCGCCACGCCATTGACATAATTCTGCTGCGGCGGAACGATCTGCACCACAACATCGGGAACGACGAGCGAGGTCGTATTGACCTGCCCCTGCTGAACAACAGTCATGAATAGAACTCCCGAAAAAGCAAAATAGCGAGCCGTAACTACCCTCCCCTTCAGGGGAGGGGTTGGGGGTGGGGGCCATCCCCAACCGCGACGCCGATGCAAAAAGCCGCCCGTCCAAAGCAAAAATCGAACCCTAAGACGAAACGGAAACGCTCGCCAAATCCGCTCCGTTAACGCTCACCGTCACATCGGTCACCGTGGCCGCAATCGCAGTCAACACCGCCACCTGCGTCGTCGCATAATTCAGCGCGTAAAGCAGGTCGCGCCGGTAAATGCCCGCCAACTGCTGGTCATCGTCCTGCGCCGAACTGTCATAAGTCATCACCGCCACCGAGCCATCCGCCAGCGCCAGCCGCGACACCGCCGCCAGCCCTGCATCGACCGCCGCGGCAATGGCATCCCGCCGCGTATGAAGCCCCGCCCACACACTGATCTGAAACAGCCGCGTCTGCCGGCGCAATTCCAGCATGGCACTGCCACCGTTCCCGATATCCTCCCAGTCATCATCGTCCGGGGAGATCGAAGTCACCCGGTCGCCAGGCCGGGGAAAAACCGAAACATGAACAGTGCCGGCAGCCAGATCGCTCGCCAAGGTCACCGCATCGGGCGACCCCTGATAAACCAGCACCCGATCCCCGGTCAGCGAAGGCGCAGCCGTCCCCAGCGGATACAAAACCCCGGCAATCAAGGCCACCAGCGCGTTTCCCGCGTCTGCCATGTCTGCCATCAGTCATGCACCTCATTAGCCTGCAGCCGGTACCCCAGGCTGGTCAGCTCGGCCCCCTCGATTATCAGCACCCGCCCCGTATCGTCGATCACGCGGTCGCCCGGCAGCAAGGCCACCGGCACTGACGGCGGCAGGTAAATCATCCAGCCCAGGCCTAACCCCGCGCCCGATGGCAGCGGGTGTTTCAAATGCACCGCCCCGCCGCCAAGGATCATCGCACAGGGCCAGCCGGCAACCTGCCCGCCATTGGTCGCCGCCGCCGTTCCCAGCACTCGACCATGCCCGCCACGCTGATCCCCCCATAACCGGCCGCCCCCGCCGCGCCCGCCGCCAATGGCGCAGGCCGGGTCACGCGAACGCAGCGGTTACAGGCAACCGCAATCACCGGCAGCAGCGACTGCTTGGCGGCAATAAAAAAAATATCGGGGTCAGTCGCGGACAGCACGAATGGATTGTCGACCGTTGCCCCGCTATCGACCAGATAATCCCCGATCTCAGCCTGCGAGGCATCGAAATCGGCATACCAGGCTACTTTACCATAGCTGTTCGCCGCGGCATATTTGTCATCCAGGGCATTGTACGCAACCGGCATCAGCGCCACCAGATTGGCCAATGGATTCAACGCATCCGCCGGACGATACACTCGCGTCATCGTCCCGATCCGCGCCGCCGCCCGGCCGCGCCCGGCATAAATCCGGGCATTGAGCAGATCCGCGTCCATCAGCCCCGCACCATCGGAATAGCCGTCCCCAGGCCGGGCCCCACCTGCAATCCCGGCCCCGGCGCCACCCCCAGAAAGAGGCACATCCGCAACGACCACTGCGCCAGCAGCGCCAGCCGGTCGCGCACCTCATTGGCATTATGCTTCCACACCGCGGCTTTATCGGTATCCAGATTGTCTCCGGCCATAGGCACCGCGCTTTCCAGGCCATTGAGATTGGCCAGGTAAGTCCCGGTCAAAACCGCTTCCTCGGTAACGCTCAAGCTGGTCAGCCGCGTAAACAGCGACATCGTAACCACGCCATATTGCACGAAAACGGTATCGCTATTGGCATCGACCACCATCGTCGTACCCGGCGCGGCATAGCCGGCAAAGCGCCGCGCATCGGTCGTCTGGGCGTCGGTCAGCATCGGCGGAACCTTGTTACCGGAGGAGAGTAATGGCAGCAGGCGCACTCGCGAACCGGAGACGCGCCAGAAAAATAATGGAGCAAACCATGATAAAGAAGTTCACCGTTCTCGGCCTCGCCTGCCTCGCGGCCAGCGCCACTCCCGCCCTTGCCAAGGGCTGCATCAAGGGCGCCATTGTCGGCGGCGTCGCGGGCCACATGGCAGGCCACGGCAAAGCCGGCGCTGCGGCCGGTTGCGTGGTCGGCCACCATCACGCCGCGACGAAGGCCAAAGCCGCCAAGATGTAATTGAGCTCAAAGGTTGCCGCCCTGCCAATCCGGGGCGGCAACCGCCTGAGCACTGCGCCTTGCGTCAGCCCAGCGACAATACGGTATGCTCGGGCTTTATCGCGGCCGCGCCCCAGGCCACGCGAACGTGATAGACCATCTGCATGAACTGCCGGTAAACCGCGATATCGAAAGTGATGCCCGACACCGGGTCGGTCACCTGCACCACGTCGTCCGCCATATCCATCGCCACCCCGTCCGGCCCCACCGGCATCTGCGGCGCGCGCGTGATCAACTGGATCGCGGACCGCGCAAAAGCAACGTTCGGCGTCCGGCTCGCACCCACAGTCACCGCCGTCGCCAGCGAAGGGATCGCCTGCACCAGCCCCGGTGCGCCGATCGTAATCGTCCCCGGCGCAGCAATACCCAGCTGCACGACATATTGGTTGGCGTCGCCCGAAAAAGTAATCACATCGCCGGGGTTCACCGTCCCCGTCCCCGCGATCAACGCAATCTGCGTGGAACCCGCAGCAAACCCCGCATTGGTCGTGGTATAACTTGCACCGGTCCCCTTCGCCTGCATCGTCACGGCGACGGACTCATGCAGGTCGAACCCTTCCAGCCGCCCCAGCACGCCATTGCGCAATAAATCGGAACTGCCCGACTCATTGACCTTGAACAACACGCTCTGCACCCCGCGCAGATTGGCAAAGGCGGATGTGCTGCCAACATACTGCAACTCGCTGGTCGAGGTGCCGTTATCCGACAGGATCTTACGCACCATCGCCACGTCCGAAAGGTTACCCGGCACCCCAAACGGAGCCGTCCCCGCCACGCCATAGGCCCGCGAAGCGTTGATAATCGCCGCATTGAACAGATCGACCTCGATCAGATTGGTCAGCGTGCGAAACCCCTGGGTAAACTGGTTCAACAGCACGCCATTATACGTCCCGGCATTACCCATCCCGCGCTGTTCCTCGCCGCCCCAGCGGATCGGCACATGCTTCGACTTGCCGATAGTCATCGCAATACTGGTAACCGTCTGGTCGCCGGTATTCGGCGCAGAAACACCCGCGATATTATCGTTGGCAACCTGCCCGGTAGTAATCGGCACCAAAATCGTCTCATTCAGCGCCGCCCGCGCCGAAGAAGTATTCCGCGTAACCGCAGGAATAAACCCGACCATCTCGCGAGAAACCGTATCCAGCGCTTCATACAAGGTCGGAATCAGCCCAGTCAAAGTATTAGCCATAATGATAAAGTCCTACAAAAAAGGGAAACCAGACCGCGCCGATCGCAATCTAAAGCCCCCTCCTCTGCAGAGGAGGGGGTTGGGGTGGTGTCTCTCCCCAAGCGCACCGTCAGCGCAGCGCGGTATCAATCAGTAATCACAGCCTTGCCCGCCGCCGCATCACGAGCCACCGCCGCCTGCGCGGCAGGAGACAGCGCCAAAAACTGCGCCCGGGAAACATGCCGCCCGCCACCACGCGAACCACCACCATGCGCCCCGGAACCAGAAGCCCCAGTGCCCTTGAGAATGGTATCGCGATGCGGATAAG
>CAZZYX010000019.1:0-37088 GCA_964658485.1 uncultured Acetobacteraceae bacterium
GGATGCCGTGACCTTTCTTGCCGACCAGTCGTGCCGCAATCGCCAGTCGCAGCGTGACCAATGCGCCGTCGCGCCGGGGTGCAGGGTAATCCGGGACTGCCACGCCCATGTGCAAGATCACCGGCCGCGTGGCCCCCGCGCCGATATGGCCGCGGATTTCCGCCGCCCCCGGGGCATCGATCGCGCGCACGAACCGCGCGCGCGCCGCTTTCCAGCCGAGCAAATTGTTCTGGGCAATATCGTAGCGATGGGCGGTGATCGAACAGGGAATGCCCGCCACTTGGGCGGCAATGACGCCCATGGTTGCCGGTGCGGCGGCGAAATGAATGTGGACATGCGCGAATCCGTCGCGCCGCAAGCGCCGCCCCAGCCATAGCCCCTTGGGCAAGACCGCCAGGTTGCGCAGCGCCAGCCGTGGCGAACGCGCCAGCAGCATGCGCGCACCCAGCCGGGCGGTCCGGCGCGGATGCCGGAGCAACTCGGCCAGGGCGCCGGCCAGGATCGCCAGCGAAAACACCGGCGCATCGATGGTATGCATCAGCAGTGCCGGATCGTGCAGCATAACGCCCTGGCCAAGCGGCGCGAACCATACTTCCCACCCCTGGGCGCGGTGGTTCGCGACCTCCGGGAGGATGAACGCTTCGCTGACACCGAATGGCAACTGCTTGGTGACATAGGCCAGTTTCATCAGGCTGCCATCGACAACGCCACCCCCGAGACATGCCCGCCCGCCGCGGCAATCCGGCGCATTGCTTCGCGAATGGCCCCAACCGGAGTGGCCTGCCACTTGGCCAGCAATACCAGCGCATCCATGCTCGCCAGCAGATGCAGGCTCTCGCCCCCAGGCAGGATCGGCGCGGTATCGATGATGACCACGTCATGATCGCGACGCAGCGCGGCGATGGTGCGCGCCAACTCGGCCAGATCCTGGTTTGGTTTCATCCCGGTCGAGCCGCTGCCGCCGGCAAGCAGGGTGAGGCTACTGCCGCCAGTGCTTGCCCCGATCCCCAACCCGTCGTGCGAATTGCCATCGACCACGACCACCTTCATGCCGCCCATGGCGAGCATCCGGCCGACCGCGATGCTGGCGGTCGTTTTCCCTTCGCCCGCCACCGCCGAGGCAATGCCGATCACCCGGCCCCCCGGCGTTTCGCACTGGCGAGCAGCGCACAGCGCGGCCATCCCCAGGCTGCGATAGCTTTCGGCGAAAGCGGACTGCGGATGTTGCAACACCGCCTCGACCGGATCCCGGCCGCGCGGCTTTCGCCATGATCCGGGGAGCTTGCGCAGCGGCGCGAAATAGTCGGTTTCCAGCCAGCGCGCGATATCATCGACCGAACCCAGCGTGTGGAGCCATTTTTCGCGGATGAAGGCGGCGGTCAGCGCCGCCCCCAGCCCGACTGCCAGACCAACCAGCAGGTCGACGCCAAGCCGGGGCGTTTTAGCGCGTAGCGGCGGCGTGGCAGGCGCGATCACTTGGGCGTCGGGCTGGGTCAATGCACGCAGGGCGGTCTGGTCGGCGCTGAGCTTGAGCACGTCCTGATAGGCCAGGCGTACGGCCAGCGCGCTGTTGCGAAGGTCGAGCAATTGCGGATCATGGCTGACGTTGCCGGCCAGGCGCGTCTCGGCGTCCCGGAGGCTGGTCGCCAGTGCCTGGGCGCGAGCGCCGGCAGCATGTGCCTCCACCGCCGCGGAATTGCGGTTGTCGCGCATCACCTCGGCCAGTTGCGCTTCGATTTCGGCCAGTTGCCGGCGCGCCGCGACGACGGTGGGATGTTTCTCGCCATACCGGCTCAACAGCGCCGCGAGATCGGCGGCAGTTGCCGCTCGCTGCCCGGTCAGCGTCGAAATCGCCGCAGTGTCCACTGTCCCGCCGCTGCCGCCGCCCACCACCGTCAATTCGTCGGCCCCCGCGCGATCGACATCGGCCATCGCGCTGCGCGTAGCCGCCAGCGCCGCCTGTCCGCGCGCCTCGGCCAGCTGGCCGCGCAGCGCCGTCAGCTCTTGTTCCGCCGCGACCGTATCGGGCATTTCGAGCACATTATTGGCCAGCCGAAACGCCGCCAACCGGCTATCGGCGGCATTGGCCTGCCGGCGCAGCGCCGCGACGCGGGCACCGAGTTGCGCGGTGCCGCCATCGGTTAGCGCGGCTTTCTGGCGGTCCGCCGTGCCAAGATAACCGGCCGCAAAACCATTGGCGATCAGCGCTGCCTGGACCGCGCTGCCTGCACTGAAACCGATCGTGAATGTCTGCGTCTGGCCAATGCGCCGTGCCTTGACATGGTCGAGCAGCGCCGTGCCGAGCGCCTCGTCACGGCTCAGCGGACGCTCGCTGGCGGCGGCCCACTTGCCGGCCTCGTCCTGCAATGCGGGATTGGCCGCCGAATCGACTGTAGCAGCGACATGCTCGGCCACCGCCAGCGTAGCCACTGCGGCAAGCTGGGTGTCGATGGCGGCATCGCGCTGCGCGTCGGTCATGGCCAGTCCGCCGCCGCCCTTGATCAACGGTATCTGCGGATCGTACGACAGGGTGGCATCGGCGGTGTAGGTCTTTGGCAACACCAGGGCGAGCAGCGCAGCCAGCGCCATGCAGCCCAGGACGATGGCGCAGCTTAGCCATAGATGCCGCCGGATCGCCGGCACGACATGGGCCAGGTCGCGGGGTTCGGCCTCGAGCAGCGCCGGTTGCTGAATCATCTCACCCCTGGTTGCCATCTTGCAGATTGCTGCCGGGCTCGTGCCCGATCCCGCAACCGTACCGTGTTCACTTGTGTACTGATAGTAGCAAGTTGCGGTGAGGAGCGCTTATCGGGGCTGACGTATCCGGTGGCCTTGCCGAAGATCGGCGGTTGGGCTTTTACAAAGCGACACCGTAGTCGAGTGGGGTTCAACTATGTCGATATCGGTGCTACGCGCGACCAATGAATAGAATCAAGCCGAAATGGCGCGCCGATCGCGGTGCGAATGCCCTCAAGACCATCAGCGACATCGAAGCATCGATCGTCAAGTTGGAAGACGAAGATCTTTTGGACCTCCAGGACATTTTCGCCGGTTTGCCTGATAGTGCTCTGGGAAAATTGGCACTGGATGAGATGCGACGCCGGAATCTCGCGACATAGCGGGCAAGTTCAGGCTGTCATCGGGTATAGGCTTGTAAAATTTTCTCCCCAGAGAGACCTTCGATATAATAATATGCCCACCTTGCCGACAGTATTATTTTTGAGCCGCCGACTTTTTCATAGAGCCAGGGGTAACAAACGTTGAATATGATCTTGCTGGCGGGCGTATTGGCCTTTTGCATCAACGGCCTTTTGGCACTTGCCCTCAGCGAATTCGTGGGACGTCACCTGTCGTTCACGGAACGGCGCAATTGGCGAGTGGTAGGTCTGTTTTTCATCGCGCTGGCGATTTGGCGCCTCTCGCACGGCGAGCAGTGGGTTCTCGACCATCTTCGCGCCTGGACCCGCGTTCACAACTATTACGATGGCCGCCATAAGGTACAGGTTCCCGCGACGATTGGAATAGTTGCGATCGCGGGGTTCATTTTACTATGGCTGGCTCGAACCGGATACACCAGGTTCTCGAAGTTGGCAGTGCTGGCAACGTCCGTGCTCTTCCTCTTTTCCCTGGTAAGACTGATCTCGCTGCACGAAGTCGATACGCTGCTCTTCCGCAGCCCTGGACCGTTTCAGCTGAACCCGTTGATCGACGCGGTACTGACCGGCAGCATTGCGCTGCTGGCGCTACTCGATGTTCAGCGGGGTCGTCGCCAAGCCGGGCGACTTCGCTCATCCGATCCCGGTACGCCGGTCGCAGGCGAAGCGGAACCCGGTGCCGCGATCTGACTGCAGTCCTGTCGTTACCGACGTTATTGTTTGCAATTGCACATCGCCACTACACGATACCGGCAGGAGGATGCAGTGATGGAATTCGATTTCGCCCTGGGCGACAATGCCGATATGATCCGCGACAGCGTTGCCCGCTTTGCCACCGGCAAGATCGCGCCGCTCGCGGTGGAGATCGACGACAAGGACTGGTTCCCGCGCGATGAACTATGGACCGCCATGGGCGATCTGGGCCTGCACGGCATCACCGTGCCGGAAGCGGATGGCGGGCTGGGCCTGGGCTATCTCGAACATGTCGTCGCGCAGGAGGAAGTGGCGCGCGCTTCGGCCTCGATCGGCCTCAGCTACGGCGCTCATTCGAATCTCTGCGTCAACCAGATCAGCCGCTGGGGGAGTGCCGAGCAGAAGGCGAAGTATCTGCCCAGGCTGATCTCGGGCGAGCATGTCGGCGCCCTCGCCATGTCGGAAGTGGGCGCGGGCTCGGACGTGGTATCGATGAAATTGAAGGCCGAAAAAAAGCGCGACCGCTATGTCCTCAACGGCACTAAATTCTGGATCACCAACGCCGCTCATGCCGATACGCTGGTCGTTTATGCCAAGACCGGCGAAGGATCGCAGGGTATCACTACCTTCCTGATCGAAAAGGACATGGCGGGTTTTGCGATCGGCCAGAAGATCGCCAAGATGGGCATGCGCGGGTCACCGACGTCGGAATTGGTGTTTGAAGATTGCGAAGTGCCCGAGGAGAATGTCATGGGTCCGCTCAATGGCGGTGTCGGCATACTGATGTCCGGGCTGGACTATGAGCGCACCGTACTGGCGGGCATCCAGCTTGGCATCATGCAGGCCTGTCTCGATGTCGTGCTGCCGTATGTCCGCGAGCGCCGGCAATTCGGCAAGCCGATCGGCGCGTTCCAGTTGATCCAGGCCAAGATCGCCGACATGTATGTCGCGCTCAATTCGGCTCGCGCCTATGTCTATGCGGTGGCCAGGGCCTGCGATGCCGGCAAGACGACGCGTTTCGATGCCGCCGGCGCCATCCTGCTGGCCAGCGAGAATGCGATGAAGACCTCGCTGGAGGCGGTGCAGGCGCTGGGCGGGGCGGGTTATACCAAGGACTGGCCGGTCGAACGCTATATGCGCGATGCCAAATTGCTGGACATCGGCGCGGGGACTAACGAAATTCGGCGGATGTTGATTGGCCGCGAGTTGATCGGAGCATGAGCGCGCCGGTTCTCGACACAAAACTTTCGTCCGACGCGGAAGGTTTCCGCGCCAACGCCATCCATAATCGCCAGCTCGCCGGTGAGCTGCGGGACAGGGTTGCCGCCGCTGGCCAGGGCGGCTCGGAAAGCGCCCGCGCCAGGCATGTTGCACGCGGCAAGCTGCTGCCCCGCGACCGCGTCGAACGCTTGCTCGATGCCGGCTCGCCCTTCCTGGAAATCGGCCAGCTTGCCGCCAACGGCCTTTATGGCGACGAGGTGCCCGGCGCCGGTATCATTGCCGGCATCGGCCGCGTGGCCGGGCGACAAGTGCTGGTTTCCTGCAACGATGCAACGGTAAAGGGCGGCACCTATTTCCCGATGAGCGTCAAGAAGCACCTGCGGGCGCAGGAAATTGCGCTCGAAAACCGCCTGCCGTGCATTTATCTGGTCGATTCCGGCGGTGCGAACCTGCCCAACCAGGCGGAGGTGTTTCCCGACAAGGAGCATTTCGGCCGCATCTTCTATAACCAGGCCAATTTGTCGGCGCGTGGCATTCCGCAGATCGCCTGTGTCATGGGCAGTTGCACCGCGGGTGGCGCCTATGTGCCGGCGATGTCGGACGAGACGGTGATCGTGCGCAATCAGGGCACGATTTTCCTGGCGGGGCCGCCTCTGGTCCAGGCGGCGACGGGCGAGATTATTTCCGCCGAGGAACTGGGCGGGGGCGACATGCATGGCCGCAAGTCGGGCGTGGTCGATCATGTTGCGGCAAGCGACGATCATGCGCTCAGCATCGTGCGCGATATCGTATCGACGCTCCCGCCTGATCTCAAGCCGGACATCAATCTGCGCGACGCGAAGCCGCCCAGGTTCGATCCGCAGGAGTTGTACGGCATTATTCCGGATGACGTGCGCGCGCCCTACGACGTCCGCGAAGTCATCGCCCGCATCGTCGACGGCAGCGAATTTCATGAATTCAAGGCGTTATACGGTACGACGCTGGTGTGCGGGTTCGCCCATATCTGGGGCATGCCGGTGGCGATCCTGGCCAACAACGGGGTCCTGTTCTCCGACAGCGCGGTCAAGGGCGCGCATTTCATCGAACTGGCCTGCCAGCGCCGTATTCCGCTGCTGTTCCTGCAGAATATCTCCGGTTTCATGGTTGGCGGCAAATATGAGACAGAGGGTATCGCCAAGCACGGCGCAAAGCTGGTGACGGCGGTCGCGACCGCGCAGGTACCCAAGATAACCGTGCTGATCGGCGGCAGTTTCGGGGCCGGCAATTACGGCATGTGCGGACGCGCCTACCAGCCGCGCTTCCTTTTTACCTGGCCCAATGCGCGCATTTCGGTGATGGGTGGCGAGCAGGCGGCGACCGTGCTGGCTACCGTGCATCGCGACGCCGGCCAATGGTCGCCGGATGAGGCGGAGGCCTTCAAGGCACCGATCCGCCAGAAATACGAGACCGAAGGCAATCCCTATTATGCCACCGCGCGGCTGTGGGATGACGGCATTATCGATCCGGCCCAGACCCGCGACGTGCTGGGCCTGGCCTTTGCCGCGACGCTGAACGCGCCGATTGCCGACCGCGCCCAATTCGGCGTCTTCCGCATGTGATAGCGACCGTTTGCCGGGAAGGTCGCGAAAGGAATTGAGATAATGCCAGAGCAGGTTGTCGTTTATTCTTGCGTGCGCCCCGCCTCATCCGGCCCCGGCGCCTGGCGTCGGCCCGACAGCCGTGGGCCGAACCCATGCTAAGCTCTCTGCTGATCGCCAATCGCGGTGAAATCGCCTGTCGGATCATCCGCACGGCGCGGCGCCTGGGCATTCGCACGATTGCGGTCTATGCGGATGCCGACCGCGATGCGCTGCACGTCCGCTCTGCCGACCAGGCCGTGCATATCGGCCCTTCGCCGGTGCGCGAATCCTATCTGGTGAGCGAACGGATCATTGCCGCAGCCAGGGCGAGCGGAGCCGAGGCGATCCATCCCGGCTACGGCTTTCTGTCCGAAAATGCCGACTTTGCCCAGGCGGTGCAGGACGCGGGCCTGATCTGGGTCGGACCCAACCCTTCGTCGATAACCGCGATGGGCCTGAAGGATGCGGCCAAGACGCTGATGCAGGCCGCCGGCGTGCCGACGACGCCGGGATATCTGGGCGAGGACCAGAGCATCGAAAGGCTGGCGACAGAGGCCGCGACGATCGGCTATCCGGTGCTGATCAAGGCGGTCGCCGGCGGCGGCGGCAAGGGCATGCGCAAGGTCGACAGCGCCGGGGAATTCGCGGACTCACTGCTTTCGTGCCAGCGCGAGGCGCTATCCAGCTTTGGCAACGCCTCGGTGCTGCTGGAGAAATGGGTTACCAACCCGCGCCATATCGAAGTGCAGGTGTTCGGGGATAGCCATGGCAATGTCGTCCATCTGTTCGAGCGCGATTGTTCGCTCCAGCGCCGCCACCAGAAAGTGATCGAGGAGGCACCCGCGCCGGGTATGACTGCCGAAACCCGCGCCGTCGTCTGCCGGGCCGCCGTCAGCGCTGCCAAGGCAGTCGATTATGTCGGCGCGGGCACGATCGAATTCATCGCCGATGGCTCGGATGGTCTCCGGGCCGATCGCATCTGGTTCATGGAAATGAACACCCGGCTCCAGGTCGAGCATCCGGTGACGGAAGAAATTACCGGGCAGGATCTGGTCGAATGGCAGCTTCGGGTCGCATCGGGCGAACCCCTGCCCAAAAAGCAGGATGAACTTTCGATCGACGGCTGGGCGATGGAAGCCCGCCTGTACGCCGAAGACCCGGCAAAGGGCTTCCTGCCATCGACCGGCACGCTGCAGACTTTCAAGCTGGGCGGCCACTGCCGGATCGATAGCGGGGTCGACCAGGGTGCCGAAATCTCCCCCTTCTACGATCCGATGATCGCGAAAGTGATCGCGCATGGGCCTACCCGCGATGCCGCCCGCGCCCGGCTGGCGCAGGCGTTGGACGATACCGCGATCTGGCCGCTGAAGACCAATGCCGGGTTCCTGGTCAAGGCGCTGGAGCATCCGGATTTCGTCGCCGCGCGGCTCGACACCGGTTTGATCGCGCGCGCGGGTGACGCGTTGATGCCGCCGACCCATCCCGATGCCGATGCCCTGGCCAAGGCGGCGGCCCGTCTTTCGCACCGCGGCGGGCTGGCAGGATTTCGCCTGAACGCCCCGGCATGTACCATCGGCAGCTTCCTCCTCGATGGCGAGATGGTGACGATCGACCAGGCTTCCGGTGAGGTCGAACCGGTGTTCGCGCCCTCGGCGGATGTGCTGATCGCGCAGCACGGCCAGGTCTGGCGGTTGACGCCCTGGCGGGTGGACGGGGCGGCGAGCGGTGACGCCCAGGATGGCGCGATCCTGTCGCCCATGCCGGGCCGTATTATCACGGTCGAGGTCGCGGCCGGGCAAAGCGTAATCACCGGGCAAAAGCTGCTGACGCTGGAAGCCATGAAGATGGAGCACAGCCTGATCGCCCCGTTCGCCGGCACGATCGCCGAACTGAATGCCGGCGCCGGCGACCAGGTCAGCGAAGGGGCGCTACTGGTGAAGATCGCCAAGGCGCAAGACCAGGCGGCGTCGGGACATGGCGCCTGATCTATCGCTTCAACCGCGCGGCGTGCCAGCGGACGTGTTCGGCCATGAACGTGGAAATGAAGTAGTAGGAATGGTCATAGCCGGGCTGCATCCGGATAGTCGCCGGGATGCCCGCGCTTTGGCAAGCCGCCACCAACAGGTCGGTTTTGAGCTGCTCTGCCAGGAAATTGTCGGCATCGCCCTGGTCGATCAGCAGATCAGGCAGGCGCGCGCCGTCAGCGATGAGCGCGCAAGCATCGTATTCGCGCCATTTCAGCCGATCCGGCCCAAGATACCCCGCCAGCGCGGTTTCGCCCCACGGACAGTTCATCGGACTGGCAATCGGCGCGAAGGCGCTGACCGAACGAAAGCGCCCCTGATTGCGCAACCCGATGGTCAGGGCACCATGGCCGCCCATCGAATGGCCGGTGATCCCCTGCCTGGCAAGATCCACGGGAAAATGGCTTGCCACCAGCGCGGGCAGGTCTTCCTCGAGATAGCGCCGCATCCGGTAATGCGCCGCCCATGGCGCGATCGTGGGGTCTACGTAAAACCCTGCGCCCTGGCCAAAACTATAGCTGGCGTCGTCCGCCACCCCCTCGCCGCGCGGAGAGGTGTCCGGCGCGACGAAAATGATTCCCTGCTCGGCGCAGGCAGCACGAAAATCGCCCTTTTCGGTGACGTTCGCGTGAGTGCAGGTCAGCCCTGACAAGTACCACAAGACCGGCAGTTTCTCCCCCGGAGCATGGTCGGGTACGAAGACTGAAAAATTCATCGGGGTGCCGGTCGCGGCGCTGAGGTGGCTGTAAACCCCCTGAGCGCCGCCATGGCTGCGGTTTAGGCTGACCTGTTCCATGTCCGGTCTCGATTACACGAACGCGTAGGCGCAGACCTTGTTGCCGCCCGGATCACGCAGGTATCCGGCATAGGCCCCGGGCAAGTGATTGCGCGGGCCGGGAGCCCCTTCATCGGTCCCGCCGGCGGCGAGGCCGGCCGCATGGAACGCATCGACTTCGGCAGCGCCGGCGGCGGCAAAGCCGATGGTCACGCCGTTGCTCGACGGCGCCTCGCCATTGCCCGGACGCACGACCAGGAATGCCGGCTTGTCCTTGCCGTAGAGCATCCAGTCGTCGCCGAACGGGCCGAGATTCTTCACGCCCAGCGGAGCAAGCGCGGCGTCGTAGAACTTTACCGAGGCATCGAGATCCTTGGCGCCAAGCATGGTGTGCGAAAACACACCGTCACCGGAAATTACAGCCATCTACATTCTCCTTCGGGGGTAAAGTTTAATAGATCACGACGGAGCGGATGCTTTTGCCGGCGTGCATGAGATCGAAGCCCTTGTTGATTTCTTCGAGGGTGAGGACATGCGTGATCATCGGGTCGATCTCGATCTTGCCGTTCATGTACCAGTCGATGATCTTCGGTACGTCGGTGCGGCCCTTTGCGCCCCCGAAAGCGGTACCGCGCCAATTGCGCCCGGTGACGAGCTGGAATGGCCGCGTCGAGATCTCCTTGCCGGCCTCGGCAACGCCGATCACGATCGAGGTGCCCCAACCGCGATGGCAGGCCTCCAGCGCCTGGCGCATGACGGTGGTGTTGCCGGTGCAGTCGAAAGTATAGTCGGCACCGCCGTCGGTCAGCGCGACGAGATGCTGGACGATGTCGCCCTCGACCATCGTCGGGTTGACGAAGTGGGTCATGCCGAACTTGCGGCCCCACTCCTCGCGGTCGGGGTTGATGTCGACACCGATAATCATGCCGGCACCCGCCAGCCGCGCGCCCTGCAGCACATTCAGGCCGATCCCGCCCAGGCCGAACACGATCACGTTGTCGCCGACCTGAACCTTGGCGGTGTTGACCACCGCGCCGACCCCGGTGGTGACGCCGCAGCCGACATAGCAACTGGCCTTGAACGGCGCGTCCTTGCGGATTTTGGCAACCGCAATCTCGGGCAGGACAGTGAAATTGGAGAAAGTCGAGCAACCCATATAATGGAAGATCGGCTGGCCCTTATAGCTGAACCGGGTCGTTCCGTCCGGCATCAGCCCCTTGCCCTGCGTAGCGCGGATCGCGGTGCACAGGTTGGTCTTGCCGGAGAGGCAGCTTTTGCATTGCCGGCATTCCGGCGTGTACAGCGGGATAACGTGATCGCCCGGTGCCACGCTCGTCACCCCGGCGCCGACTTCGCGCACGATCCCGGCGCCTTCGTGGCCAAGGACTGACGGAAACAGCCCCTCGCTGTCGAGACCGTCGAGCGTATACGCGTCGGTGTGGCAGATACCTGTCGCCATGATCTCGACCAGCACTTCGCCTGCCCGGGGCCCGTCGAGATCGAGTTCGACGATCTCCAGCGGCTGTTTGGGTTCAAAAGCAACGGCGGCGCGCGTCTTCATGGGTGAGCTTCCTCCAGTTCGACCGTGGGTCTAAACCGTTGTTCGATGGAAATAAACGTGTAAAAAAGTAAATCACTATTTCCCTGCAAGGATAATCGATGGGCCATGACTGGGATGGATTGGAGGAGGTCGTCGCCATCGCCGATGCCGGCAGCTTCAAGGGCGCGGCCAGTTTGCTCAACGTCTCGACCTCGCATATCAGCAAGGTGATCGCCCGGCTCGAGGGGCGGTTGCAGGCGCGATTGTTCAACCGCACCACCCGGCGCGTGACCTTGACCGATACCGGGCATTCCTTCGCCGAGCATAGTCGGCAGATCATCAACGAACGCGACGAACTGCTGTCTTCGGTCGATGGTTCCGGCGAGCCGCATGGCGAACTCAGCATCACCTGCTCGATTTCACTGGGTGAGCGGTTCCTGGCACCCATCGTCCGCAGTTTCCTGATGCGGTATCCTCGGCTTTCGGTCAGGCTCGACCTCGACAACAGGCTCGTCGATCTGGTTGCCGAAGGCTACGACCTGGCCGTGCGCACCGCGAGAATCTCGGACCCGCGGCTGGTCGGACGGCAGGTGGCGTCGCGCGTGATCGAGACTGCGGCGTCGCCCGGCTATCTGTCGCGCATGGCCGAGCCGAAGACGGTGGCGGCACTCAGGGACCACCACTGCCTGATCGGCACCAACGCGACCTGGAGTTTCCTGGAAAACAGCCGTCCGCGGGTCTTCGTTCCCGAAAGTCGCTGGCGCTGCAACAGCGGCCAGGCCGTCGCGGAAGCCGCAGTGGCGGGCCTGGGCATTTGCCAGCTCCCTCGCTTTTATGTCCAGAAGCATATTGCCCGCGGCCTGCTGCTGCCCGTTCTCGAGCAGGCGCGTCCGGCGCCCGAGCCGATCTGGGTGGTCTATCCCAAGCGGCGTCATCTGCTGTCGAAAGTCTTCAACCTGGCGGACTTGCTGGAGGCGGAATTGCAAAGCGCCGTTGACCAGGCATGAGTTTCGGCACTTTCACCTTGGCCTTAAGTCTTGAATTGACTCGCCGGCTGCCACATCTGCACCCTCGCCATAAGACGCCTGACAAAGGACGACCCGACCATGACCGCAGAAACTATCGCCGAACCCGAGACTGCGAGCCCGCAGCAGACCCATGCCTTCGAAGCCGACGTCGCAAAGCTGCTGCAACTGATGGTGCATTCGGTTTATTCGGAGAAGGATGTCTTCCTGCGCGAGTTGATCTCGAACGCCGCCGATGCCTGCGAGAAGCTGCGTTATGAGGCGATTGCCGAACCGGCGCTGTTGGGTGACGATCCCCGGCCACGGATCACGATTACCCTGGACCCGGAGCACCGCCAGCTGACCCTGGAGGATAACGGCATCGGCATGACCGCGGCGGAGATGGCCGAGACGCTGGGGACGATCGCACGATCGGGCACGCGGGCGTTCATGGACCGGCTGGCCGGGGCGAAGTCCGGCGAGGATACGCAATTGATCGGCCAGTTCGGGGTCGGTTTCTATTCGGCGTTCATGGTCGCCGAGAAGGTCGATGTCACGTCGCGCCGTGCCGGCAGCGATGCGGCGGCGATGTGGTCGTCCGATGGCCAGGGCACATACACGCTGGCGCCGGTCGATATCGCCGAGGCCCCGTTGCGCGGCACCCGGATTGTTCTGCACCTGATGGCGGACGCCGCCGATTATGGCGAGGCGCACACCATCCGGCGGATCGTCAAGGCGCAGTCGGGCCATGTTCCGGTGCCGATCGAGCTGAAGGACAAGCCCGACGCCGAAGTGAGCGAGATTGCCGATGGCACGGCGCTGTGGACACGGTCCAGGTCGGAAATCACCACTGACGAATACTCTGATTTCTATCGCAGCGTGGCGGGGCAGTTCGATGCGCCGGCGCTGACGCTGCATTACAAGGCGGAAGGACGTTATGAATACAACGTCCTGGCGTTCGTGCCCGAAAGCCGCCCGTTCGACCTGTTCGATCCGGACCGGAAGGGGCGGATCAAGTTGTATGTCCGGCGCGTGTTCATCACCGACGAGGCGCAACTGGTGCCGCGATACCTGCGGTTCGTGCGCGGGCTGGTCGATTCCGCCGATCTGCCGCTCAATATGTCGCGCGAGATGATTCAGGACAGCCCGATCCTCACCACCATCCAGAAGGGGCTGACCGGCAAGATCCTGGGCGAACTTGAAAAGACCGCCAAGGATGATCCCGAGGCCTATTCCCGCATCTGGGAAACCTTTGGTGCGGTTCTCAAGGAAGGCCTGTACGAGGATTTCGAGCGGCGCGAGGCGTTGCTGGGTCTGGCCCGGTTCAAGACTACGACGAGTAGCGGCGAATGGCGGTCGCTTGCAGACTATGTCGGCGGGATGCGCGAGAACCAGACCGCGATCTATTATGCAGTGGGCACCGATCTCGACCGGATTGCCGGTTCGCCGCAGCTTGAGGGGTTCCGTGCGCGCGGGATCGAAGTACTGTTGCTGCCCGATCAGGTGGATAGTTTCTGGGTCACCGGCGGTCTCGACATGGGCGGCAAGCCGTTCAAGTCGGTGACGCAGGGTGCGGCCGATCTGGGCCTGATCCCGTTGCCCGAGGGTGCCGAATCCGCGCAGCCCGAGGCAAGCGCTGAGATCGAGGCGTTTCTGGCCTATGTCCGCGAAACGCTGGGCGAGACGGTGTCGGAGGTGCGTGTTTCGGACCGGCTGACCGATAGTGCGGTGTGCCTGGTGGCGTCGGAGGGCGGGATGGACAAGCAGCTGGAACGACTGCTGGCCAGCGCCGGACAGGCGCCGCCGGTGACAAAGCCGGTGCTGGAGGTGAACGCCGGGCATCGCCAGATCGAAAAGCTGGCAGCCTTGGGCGAGGACGATGCGCTGCGCGCCGATGCGCCGTATCTGCTGCTGGACGAAGCGCGAATTGCCGATGGCGAACCGCCATTAGACCCGCGCGCTTTCAGCGAAAGGCTAGGCCGCCTGATCCAGCGCGCAATCTGAATTACGGGGGGTCCGGGGGCAAAAAGCCCCCGGTCTGCTCTGCCCGATGCAGCCTTCCATTCTCGACGTAGCTTTGAACCCCACGTTGCATATCGGCCAGCGCTGCATCGTTAAGGTCGCGGACGTATTTGGCAGGCCGGCCCAGCCACAATTGCCGCGATTCGATGACCTTGTTCGGTGACAGCATCGCGCCCGCCGCCAGCATGCCGTCCGAGGCGATGCGGCAGCCGTCCATGACGATGGCGCCCAGCCCGACAAAGGCGCGGTCTTCCAGGATGCAGCCGTGGACCATGGCGAGATGGCCGATCAGCACATCCTCGCCGATGATGGTCGGGAAGCCTGCAGGTCGCTGCGGTTTCGGACTATCACAGTGCACGACGCTGCCGTCCTGGATATTGCTGCGCGCGCCGATCACGATACGATTGGCGTCGGCGCGGATCACGCAATTGTACCAGACGCTGGCATCGGCGCCGATCTCGACATCGCCGATGATCCGGCAGCCGGGGGCGATGAAGGCGCTATCGTGGATGCGCGGGAATTTGCCACCAAATGCCAGGATCGACACCTCTGGCCGTGAGACTGGTGGGCGGGAGACGGTCATGCGCCCAGCAGCCTTGCGGCATGGGCAGCATGGTACGTCAGCACGCCCGAGCAGCCCGCGCGACGGAACGCCGTCAGCGTTTCCAGCACCAGCGCATCGCGTTCGCCCGCGCCCGCTGCTACCGCTGCCTCGATCATCGCGTATTCGCCGCTGACCTGATAGGCGAATACCGGCACCTCGAAGCGTTCCTTCACCCGGCGGACGATATCGAGATAGGGCAGGCCGGGCTTGACCATGACGCTGTCGGCGCCCTCGGCCAGGTCCATCGCCACTTCGCGCAGGGCCTCCTCGCCATTGGCCGGGTCCATCTGGTAGGTTTGCTTGTTGCCTTTCAACAACCCGCTGCTGCCCACCGCGTCGCGAAACGGGCCGTAGAACGCCGAGGCGTATTTGGCGGCATAGGCCATGATCTGGACGTTGCCATGGCCGGCGCTCTCCAGCGCGGTGCGGATCACGCCGATGCGGCCATCCATCATGTCGGACGGCGCGATGATGTCGGCCCCCGCCGCCGCCTGGTTGAGCGACTGCCCGACCAGCACCTCGACGGTGGCGTCGTTCAGGACATAGCCGGCCCCGTCGATCAGGCCGTCCTGGCCGTGGCTGGTATAGGGGTCGAGCGCCACATCGGTCAGTATGCCGATGCCTTCGCCACAAGCGTCGCGCACCGCCCGGATCGCGTGACACATCAAATTATCGGGATTCAGCGCCTCTCCGCCATCGGCGCTGCGCCGGTCTGGCTGGGTGTTGGGAAACAGCGCCAGGCAGGGAATGCCCAGTGCCATCGCCTCGCGCGCGCGATCGACGACGCGATCGACCGACCAGCGCGATACGCCGGGCAACGACGCGATCGGCTCCTCGACGCCGCGACCATCGGTGACGAACAATGGCCAGATCAGGTCCGCCGGCGACAGCCGCACCTCGCGATGCATCGCCCGGCTCCACGAGGTGGCACGGGAACGGCGCAGGCGCAGCGCGGGATAGGAAGCATGGGTCATCACCGGGCTTCTATCGTATCGGGCGGAAATTTAGCCAAGTTTTTGTTGAGTACGCCGCGGCTAAATCAGCCAGTCGATAGCGTAGAGCACAAGTCCGACGGTGCCGCCCACCAGGGTTCCGTTCAACCGGATGAATTGCAGGTCGCGCCCCACCGCGCCTTCGATGCGGTCGGTCACCGTCCGGGCATCCCAGCGCTTCACCGTCTCCGACACCAGCGTAACGATCGCCAGGCCATGCCTTGCGGCAATGCCGACCAGCGTGCGGCGGGCGAAGCGGTTGACCAGCCGTTGCAGGGCCACGTCCGCTTGCAGCGATTGGCCAAAGGTCGCCAGCCCCGCGCCGAACTGGCCCGACAGCGCCTGGCCGGGATCGCGGGTCGCGCGCAGCAGCGCGGCGCGGGCGCGATGCCATAGTCCGTCCAGCCAGGTGGCCATGGCGGGATTGGCGAGCAATTCCGTCCGCATGTCGCCGACTTTGCCGCGCAGGGCGGCATCGTGGACCAGATCGTGAGCGAGTGCCGCCAGCCGGGTTTCCATCTTCAGGCGCAGCGGATGTCCGGGATCGACCAGGCATTCGGCGAGCAGGCGATAGGCGCCATCGAGCACGGCGGTTGCCAGCCGCTCGTCCAGCCCGGTCCAGCGCAGCACGCTGCCGGCCTGCCTGTGGATCATTGCGCGCAGCAGGTCTTCGTTCTCGGCCAGGGTGAATCCGGTCCAGCGCAGGATGCTTTCGAGCAGCGGCAGATGGCGCTTGTCGGCGATGGCGGTGCCCAGCAATTGCCCCAGCAAACTGGCGATATCGATTCGTTCGAGCTGGTGCCGGGCTGCCGATTTGAGCATGCCGCCGAGTTGGTCGCCATCCAGCGATTGCAGCATGTCGCCGAGCAGGCCGGCCACGCCCTGCCGCAGGCGGACGTCGCCCATGCGGCGCGGGTCGCTCAGGAACGCGCCGGCCGCGGCTGCCAGGTTCATGGCGCGCAACCGCCGCGAAACGACCTGTGGGGTCAGGAAATGGGCGCGCAGAAAGCTTGCCATGGTATCGGCGATGCGATCCTTGTTCGCCGGGATGATCGCGGTATGCGGGATCGGCAGCCCAAGCGGATGGCGGAATAGCGCGGTCACCGCGAACCAGTCCGCCAGCCCGCCGACCAGCGCGGCCTCGCTGAACGCACGCAGCCACCCCCAGGCCGGATGGGTACCGGCAAAATGGCGCGCCAGCACGAACAGCACGGCCATCGCCAGCAGCAGTCCGGTGGCGACAACGCGCATCCGCAGGGCGCGGTCCGGCGGTGGTGCTGCGGCGACCAGTGTCACTCGGCGGGCTGCACGCCGGGCTCGGGGTCCAATACCGGATCAGGGCCGGGGCGCGGAAATTCAGTATCGCGATGTTCGGGCTCGAACGTCAGCAGGCCCTTGCGCAGCCACGGCCCCAGCCGCTTTTCCAGGCCATCGGCCAGGCTGAACGCGGCCGGCACGATCAGCAGCGTCAGCAGCGTCGATACGATCAGCCCGCCGATTACCACCGTGCCCATCGGCGCACGCCAGGCGTTATCGCCCCCGATCGACAGCGCCGTGGGAACCATCCCGGCGGTCATCGCCACCGTGGTCATGACGATCGGCTGGGCGCGCTTGTGCCCGGCCTCGACGATGGCAGCGAACTTGTCGACGCCCCTGGCCATTTCCTCGATCGCGAAATCGATCAGCAGGATCGAATTCTTGGCGACGATCCCCAGCAGCATCAGGAAGCCGATGAACACCGGCAGCGACAGCGACTGGCCGGTGATTTCCAGCGCGATCAGGCCACCCAATGGCGCCAGGAACAGCGAACCCATGTTGACCATCGGCGACACCATGCGGTGATACAGCAGCACCAGCACCGCGAACACCAGCATGATCCCTGCCGGGACTGCCAGGCTGATGTTGTAGAGCATCTCGGTCTGCCAGCGATCCTGGCCGAAAGCCTGGTTGGATACGCCCCGGGGCAGATGGCGCATGATGGGCAAGGCGTCGATCTTGTCGGTCGCAGTGCTTTTGACCACGCCGGCGGCCAGATCGGCGCCGACGAAAACGCGGCGATCCTGATCGTAGCGCTCGATCGAGGTCGGACCCGACCCAAAGCTGATCTCGGCAACTCGCGATAGCGGGACCGAGCCGCCGCTTGCGGTCTGGACCGGCAGGTTCGCGATACTGCTCAGGTCGCGCCGCGCGCTTTCGGGCAAGCGCACGCGGATCGGGATCTGGCGATCGGCAAGCGAGAACTTGGCGGTATTCTGGTCGATCTCGCCCAGCGTGGCGATGCGGATCGCCTGGCTCAACGAATTGGTCGAAACACCCAGGGTCGCGGCCAGATCGAGCCGGGGATGGATGATTACCTCGGGCCGCTTGAGATCACCGCTGATGCGCGGTGCGACCAGGTCGCTGATGCCCTTCATCTGCTCGACCAGCTTAGCGGCGGTGTCTTCCAGCAGGCGCGAATCGGAGCCAGACAGCATCACCGAAATCGGCCGCCCGGTGCCGGAACCCTGGGCGTTGGTCAGCGACTGAAAACTGACGCGCGCATCGGCGATCCGTTGCAGCGCCCGGGTCAGGGCCCGCTCGATCGCGGTTGTCTTGCGCTTGCGGTCCGGGTGCAAGGTCAAGATTATGGTGGCATGCCCCTCCTTGATGTTTTCGAGGGCGTGATCGACCTCGGGCTGGGTCCGCAACAGCGCCGCCACGCGGTCGGCCAGGACTTCGGTCTGGGCGATGGTGGTGCCGGGCACCATGTCGATCGTGACCGAAGTGAAATCGCTGTTCGATTCGGGGAAGAACGAGGTCGGCAAGGACTTGAACAGGACGACCGTCAGCAGCAAGGCAAGCATGCCGATACCCATCATCCAGATGCGGTGATCGCGGCGCCGCGCCCCCAGCGCCGCGCCGATCCGGTCGGCAAATCGTACCATCAGGGTCGGCGCGCCCAATGCCGCAACCCACCGCGCCGCCTGGCCGAGCTGGCCCCGTGCCGCCCGCGCCGCGCGATACGCCCGGGCCTTGCCGGTGTCTAGCGACCAGTGCAGCACGCGCAGATAGCGTTCCATCATCGGCCCGCCGGCATGCTCGGCATGGCCCTGTGCCTTGAGGAAATACGCCGCCACCATCGGCGTGATCATCCGCGCCACGGCCAGCGACATCAGCACCGAGATGACGACGGTGATGCCGAAGTTTTTGAAAAACTGCCCCGAAACGCCCGGCATCAGCCCCACCGGCAGGAACACCGCGACGATCGAGAAGGTCGTGGCGACGACGGCCAGCCCGATCTCGTCGGCAGCGTCGATCGAGGCCTGGTAGGCGGTCTTGCCCATGCGCATGTGCCGCACGATGTTCTCGATCTCGACGATGGCGTCATCGACCAGCACCCCGGCGACCAGCCCGAGCGCCAACAGCGAGAGCTGGTTCAGGGTGAAGCCGAACCAGCTTTTCATGAACCAGAAAGTAGGAATCGCCGACAGCGGGATGGCGAGCGCCGAGACCAGCGTCGCCCGCCAGTCGCGCAGGAAGAAGAATACGACGATCACCGCCAGCACTGCGCCCTCGACCATCGAGGCCATCGACGATTCATACTGTTGCTTGGTGTAGTCGACCGAATTGAACAGCCGGATGAAATGCACGCCGGGGTTTTCATGTTCCAGCTTGGCCATTTCCACCATCGCGGCATCGTAGACCGCGACATCGGAAGCACCGCGGGCGCGGGCCATCGAAAAATTGACCACAGGCCGGCCACCCATCTTGGCGACCGAGGTGATTTCACCGTATGAATCCGCGACCGTAGCGACATCGGTCAGCTTGATCGAATGCCCCGCTCCGAGCGGAATCTGGGTTTGCGACAGGACATAGGCATCCTGGGCATTGCCGAGCACCCGCACCGACTGGCGGATGCCGCCAATCTCCGCCCGGCCGCCGGCAGCATTTATGTTGAGCAAGCGCAAGGCCAGGTTGATCTGCGGCGCAGTCACGCCATAGGCCTGCATCCTGGCAGGATCGAGCGTGACCAGGATTTCCCGATCGACCCCGCCCTGGCGCTTTATTTCGGCCATGCCTTCAACCGACAACAGCCGCTTGGTAATGGTATTATCGACGAACCACGACAGTTGCTCGATGCTCATGTCGTCGGCCGAGACGGCGAAATAGGCGATGGGATCGCCCGAACTGGTGGCCTTGATGATCTGTGGTTCGAGAATGCCGTCGGGCAGTTCGCCGCGCTCCTGATCGATGGCGTTCTTGACCTCGCTCACCGCAGCATTGATATCGGTGCCGATCTCGAACTCGATCTGGGTCCGGCTGGAACCCTCCGACGCGGTCGAGCTGATCGAGGAAACGCCGGAAATCGAGCGAACCGCCGCTTCGATCCGCTGGGTGATCTGGGTTTCGATCTCGGTCGGAGCCGCGCCGGGCTGCGAGATGACCACGATTACCAGCGGGAATTCGATGTCGGGGTTGTTCTGGACCTCCATCCGCATGAAGCTGACGATGCCCAGCAGCAGCAGTGCGGCAAACAGCACGATCGGCGCCACCGGATTGCGAATCGACCAAGCCGAAAGATTGCGGAAATTCACCGGATTTGGCTAGGGTTGAGCCGCAAGCACGGGATTGATCGATTCCCCTGCCGACAGGAAAGCACCCGCGCGCAGCACCACCCGTTCATATCCGGTCAGGCCTTGCGCCACGGCAATGCCCCGGTCCGTGACCAGTCCGATCTTCACCGCCCGCCGCTCGACCCTGTTGCTTTTGCCGACAACGAACACATAGCTGCCCTGCTGATCGGCGAGCAGCGCCGATTCGGGCAACAGCGGCGCCCGCAAGGTGCCGGAATGAATATCGACGCTGGCAAACCCGCCCGGCCGCAATTCGGGAGCATAGGCCAGCGCGATCCGGGCAATGCCCTGCCGCGACTGTGGATCGATCACCGGCGACAGCTGCCAGATGTGCCCGGTAAAGCTGCGGCTGGACCCGACCGGGGTCACTTGCGCCGCCTCGCCGACAGACAATTGTGCCAGATCGGTTTCGCTCAACTTTGCCTGCAGCTCCATTTCGCCATCCTTGGCGATCCGGAACAGCACGGCGCTGCCATTGGTCACGACTTGCCCCGGATCGACGTTACGTTCCAGCAACAGGCCGTTGGCAGGCGCCACGATCGACAGCCGGCGGATCCGGGCCTCGATCTCGCCCAACTGCGCCTCGGCGACGCGGACGCGCGCCCTGGCGCCATCGCGCGTGGCGGTCAGCCGATCGAGTTCCGCGTTTGAAATGAAGCCATGGCTGACCAGCTTCTGCGCCCGGTCGAGATCGGCTTGGGCGAGCCGCGCATCGGCCTGTCCCGCGGCGATCTGGGCCTGCTGGTTCGCCTGCTGCTGCACTTGCACCGAACGATCGAGGACCGCGAGCACCTGGCCCTGGCGAACCCATTGCCCGGCATCGACCAGCACCTGGGCCACGCCGCCGCCGTCTCCGACCGACCCCACGGGCAATTCGCGCCGCGCGGCCAGCGTGCCGGTGGCATTGATGGTGCCTGCTACCACCGTGCTGCCCGGTACGATCACGGAGACGGTTGGCGCCTGCCCGGCGGTATTGTTTTCCAAATTCGGGGCTTGGCCGCGCTGCATCGCAAACCACAGCCCGACTAGCGCGACCATAGCCAGCGCCGCCAGCAGGAGATTGCGACGACGCCGGCGATGTTTGTCGTTATCGACATGATCGAGCGGCGGCGCCACCAGCGGACCCGCCGCCTCGCCCAGGGGTTGCGCCTCGCCCTTGCCGACCTCGATCCTGGCATCGTAATTCATCGCGACACCGCCCGGAACCCCCGATACGCCGCATGAAAGCGCGGCGCCGGCCATTGAATATGAAAATCATCCCCGAAAGACCAGATTTCGGTCATACCGCGACATATACCGCCAAAGCAAATCAGGCAATGCGGGCTTGCCGCCGCGTTTCGATGGCGTGTGGCGACCCCACGCCGGTCTTTGGCCGTGCCGGGTTGCCTTTCGCGGGCGCGGTGTCAAAAGCATCGCCATGGCCGCAACAGACCCGAACCCGTCGGCGGACGCAGCCTTGCCGCGTTTGCGATCGGCGAGAGCGACCTGGCTGGGCACGACGGTGGGGCTTGCGGTGCTGGCAATCGGCCTGATCTGGGTCGATCGCATCGACATCGCGCACCGCCTGATCGACCGACAAATCCAGCAGCTGAAGCTGTCGGCGCGCTATCGGATCATTGCCATCGGGACCGGGCGGGAAGTGCTTGGCGATATCGCCATCGGCGATCCGGCGCACCCCGACCTGTTCGTCAAGAGACTGGAAATCACCACCGGATGGAACGGCGGACTTCCCGCGATAAGCGTACTTAAACTGGTCGGGGTGCGCCTGCGGGGCCAATCCAGCAACGGCCACCTCAGTTTCGGCAGCCTCGATCCCGTGGTGTTCGCGCCTACCCAAGAGCCATTCCTGCTGCCGGACATCGCATTGACCCTGCGCGACTCGGTGGCGAGCATCTCGGGCGAGCACGGGCCGATCGGGATTGCGATCAGCGGCGATGGCAATCTGCGCGAGGGTTTCGCCGGGATCATGGCGATGGTAGCGCCGGCGCTGCAAGCTGGCGGCTGTGTCGGGGTTGACGCCAGCTTCCACGGGGAGATCGCCATTCACGATCGACAACCTGCTATTTCCGGGCCTTTGCGGATGGCGAGACTGGTCTGCCGTGGCGCGGGGTTGGCCATAAAAGCGCCGGACTTGCACCTCGATGCGCGAGTCGCAGCGACATTCGACTCGGCCACGGCCCATTTCGGATTGGCGGGGGGCGCGGCAAAACTGGGTAGCCAGGGTGCGGCGCAACTGGCCGGCGGCGGCGATGCCAGCTTGCGGAACGGCGTACTGGCGGGTGATTTCACGCTTGCCGGCGGCGGGGTTTACGGGCGCTCGTTAAGGGCGGCGCAATTGGCCGTTGCCGGCCATCTGCGCGCATCGCTCGGCACCGGTACATTCAAGGGGGATGGGACGCTGTCCGGTCGCGGACTGGCGCTGCAGGCCCCGGCATTCGCCACCTTGGCACGCGCGCAGGCAGCCACCGCCGGGACCATGGCGGCGCCGCTGCTGGCGTCGTTGCGTGGCGGTATTGCTCGCGAAACCGCCGCAAGCCGGCTGTCCGGAAGCTGGATCATGCGGCACTCGGCCAGCGGCACCAGCCTGGTCCTGCCCGAACTGCATGTCGATGGTGCGCGCACGCCGCATTGGCTGGCGTTGTCCCAGGGCATGGTGAAGCAGGCTCCCGGCACCGCCCGGTTTGCCCTGGCGGGCGATTTCGTGCTGACGGGCAAGGGCTTTCCGCAAGTTCGCGGGCACATCAGGCCGCTGGCGAATGGCGCCGGGGTGGCGATGCTGTCGATGCCGACCTGGACCGCCGCCACGACCCGGTTGGCGCTGCCGATGCTGGCGGTACACTGGAATCGCACCGGGACGGCGGGTTTTTCCGGTCGGGTGGTGCTGTCGGGACCGGTGCCGGGCGGACAGGTGACCGGCTTGACCGCCCCGCTGCAGGGAAGCTGGTCGGCGGGCGCGGGCCTGAAGCTGGGGAACCGCTGCACTGCGGTGGGTTTCGAACGGCTGACGACCGGCGGGCTGGAATTGACCCGGGCGAACGGGGCCAGGCACGGGTTGACCCTGTGTCCGGGCAATGCCGGCGGCGCGATGGTCGCGCTGGATGGTCGCGGGCCGCGCGTTGCCATGCGCACCACGGGTATCGATCTTGCCGGCCGGATGAATGGCTCGGCGCTGAGCATCGCTACCGGCGCGGCGGCATTGACCTGGCCGGGCGCGCTGTCGGTCAAGGACATCACCATCGCGTCGACGGCAACACCCGCCGCCAATGGCAAGGCGATCTACTCCACGCAGGCGGCCCATCTGCACCTGGCGCAACTGACCGCCAGCCTTGGCCCGGACATCGCCGGGCAGTTTGCCGGAGGCGATGTCAGCCTTGCCGCGATGCCGGCGGTGGTGCACGCGGCGTCAGGCAATTTCCGCTGGGCCGTCGGGCGCCTAACCGTGGAGCAAGCGGTATTTCGCGTGGAAGACCCCGCGCCGCAGCCGGCTTTCGCCCCGCTCGCGGTCAACCAGGCGACTTTAGCCATGGCCGACCGAGTGATAACCGGGACGGCCTCGCTGCGGGCCACGGCGGCGGATCGCGAACTGGCCCGACTGATTTTTGCGCATGATATCGCCAGCGGCACCGGCCATGCCGATGTCACCATGCCTGGGCTGATCTTCGACAAGGCGTTGCAACCCAAGCAATTGTCGGCGCTGACCGAGGGTGTGATTGCCGATGCCAGGGGCACGCTGACCGGAACCGGTCGCTTCGACTGGGCTCATGGCCACGTCACCAGCAGCGGCCGGGTCGCCACCACCGGCTTCGATTTCGCGGCGGCGTTCGGCCCGGTCAAGGGCGTGTCCGGGCAGGTTGCGTTCACCGACCTGCTCGGCCTTGTCACCGCGCCCGGCCAGACGCTGGCGATCGCGTCGATCAATCCCGGCATCGAGGTTGACGACGGCATCCTGACCTTTGCGCTGCAACCGGGCCATGTGCTTGTCGTAAACGGAGCCAGATGGCCTTTCCTGGATGGCCAGATGACCCTGCTGCCAACCAGGCTGGTGCTCGGCGCTAACGAGGTGCGCCGGTACGAACTGCGCGTCGACGGTCTCAACGCCGCCAAATTCCTTGCCCGGATGGACCTGTCGAACCTGGCCGCGACCGGTATCTTCGACGGCAATATGCCGTTGGTCTTCGATGAGAACGGCGGGCGCATCGAACAGGGCCTGCTGCTGTCGCGTCCGCCGGGGGGGACGGTGTCCTATGTCGGCGAACTGAGTTACAAGGATCTCTCGCCCATGGCCAATTACGCTTTCCAGGCGCTGCGGGCGCTGAAATACCGGCAGATGCGGATCGGCATGAACGGCGCGCTGGCCGGCGACATCGTCACCCGCGTTACCATGCAGGGCGTTGGCCAGGGCCAGGGTGCCAGGCACAATTTCATCACCAGCCAGCTTGCCCGGCTGCCGATCCAGTTCAATGTCAACATTACCGCGCCGTTCCTGCAGCTGGTCACCTCGTTTCGGGCGCTGTATGACCCGGCTTTGCTTGCCGATCCGCGAGCGCTCGGCCTGATCGATGCGCGGGGCAGGCCGATCGCGCAGCCCACGCCCGATCACCTGCCGGCTGCGAAAATGCCGCCGGTTATTCAGCAATGAGTCAGTGAGCTGCTGCTAATGCTCATCGTCAAGTTGACCTGTACCGCCGCGACTGCGACATGTCCGCCCATGATGGGATTTCGACGGGATAGCGCGCGGGGCCGGGCAGGTAAGCTTGACGCGGCGCGGCGCGGGTTTCGCGGGATGGTGCTGTTGGTGGGGAGCGCGATGACGTTGACCGGCTGTATCTCGGTAAATACGCCGGATAAACCGATCGTGATCGAGCTGAACATCAACATCAAGCAGGAAGTGATTTACCGGCTGGCCGCCGACGCCGGCAAGACGATCGATACCAACAAGGACATCTTCTGATGGCATATCCTGTTCCCGGTTCGGCTAAACGGCGATTGACGCTGGGCGGGATGCTGTTGCTGGCGCTGACCGCCAGTGCATCGGCGCAGAGCCGCGATCCCGCCTATGCCGCGGCCCGCGCCGGCGGCCAGGTCGGCGAGTTGATGAACGGCTATCTGGGCCTGGTCGGCGGCGGCCCGGCGGGGCTGCGGCAGATGATCGATGACATCAATATCCGTCGCAAGTCGGTCTATGCCGAAAAGGCGCAGGCGCAGCACGCGACGGTGGAGGAATACGCTTTTACCTCCGGCTGCGTGCTGATCCTGCATACCGAGCCCGGTGAAAAATACCAGGCGCCGGATGGCAGCTGGAAGACCCGCACCGCTGGTCCGCCGTTGCGCGACTCGCGGTGCCCGTGATGCCCTTCAATATTTGAGCTGGCGCTCGTAGAGATCGCGGTAATGCTGGATGCGGGTGACGCGCAGGCCCTGCATTCCCGAGCGATCGACCGCCCGCTGCCACGAGGCGAATTCTTCCAGCGTGATGCCATAGCGATCGCAGACCTCGTCGATCGTCAGCAGCCCGCCGTTGACCGCAGCCACCACTTCGGCCTTGCGGCGTACCACCCAGCGCGTGGTTTCGGGTGACGGCAGCATTTCCAGCGACAGCGCTTCGCCAAGTGGGCCAATGACGAGGCTGGGCCGGATTTTCTGGTTTTCGATCATGACAACCCTCGAACAGCGGACGGGTCCTTGCCCTTGCTGTCACCTCCTATCGGGCCGGGGGATTTGCCATGGGCTTTAGCATTCTGGTTAATGCCGCAGCACGAATATCCAGCGGGAAGATGATCGGCGGCGAGAAGATCGTCAGCGATGTCGCGGGCCACGGCGGGCGCGAAGCTGCCGAACCCGGAGACCTGATGACCGGCGAGGAGCTGGCGAAGAGCATGCGCCGCCGCCAGGCGCGCCGCCAGGCCGGGCCAGTCGAGCGGGGTAGGACCGGTCGCGTTCGCCGGCGATTCGATTTCTCGGGCGCCGCTGAACTGGCCGAATCGGATATCCATCGCCAGCCTGTACACGCCGGGTAGTCAAGAGTCGGTAAAGGCGGCCCCACCCACCGTTCATGGCGTTTTGCCAGCCGGCCCGCCGACGTGTATGGGCCAGCCCATGGCCGTTGCTGTCGTTTCACCCCCGCTCATCGATTCGCGCGATGCCGCCGCGCTGTTTCAGCTGGCAGCCCCGCTCGGCGGCCGCCGGATCGTCGTGGCCATGTCGGGTGGAGTCGACAGCTCGGTTGTCGCCGCGCTGGCCGCTGCCAGTGGCGCCGAGGTCATCGGCATCACCTTGCAACTCTACGACCACGGCGCGGCAGTGCAACGCAAGGGCGCCTGCTGCGCCGGCCAGGATATTCGCGATGCCCGGCAGGTCGCCGACCGGCTTGGCATCGCCCATTATGTGTTCGACCATGAAAGCTCTTTTCGCGAAAGCGTGGTCGAACGGTTTGCCGACGAATATCTCGCCGGTCGCACGCCGATCCCGTGCATCCGCTGCAACATGGGGCCGAAATTCACCGATTTGCTGGCGATGGCGCGTGACCTTGGCGCCGATTGCCTGGCCACCGGCCATTATGTGCGCCGGGTCGTCGGGCAGTCCGGGCCGGAACTGCATCGCGCGATCGATCCGGCCCGCGACCAGAGCTATTTTCTCTACGGTACGACCGGGCCGCAGCTAGATTTCCTGCGCTTTCCGCTGGGCGGCATGCCCAAGCCGGAAGTGCGCCGTCTGGCCGAGGCGGCAGGGCTGACGGTCGCGGCCAAGCCCGACAGCCAGGATATCTGCTTCGTCCCCGATGGCGATTACGCCAGTGTGGTCCGCGCCGTCCGCCCGCAGGCCGACGCACCGGGCCAGATCGTCCATGCCGAGACCGGCGCCGTGCTGGGCGAACATCGCGGCGTGATCCATTACACGGTGGGTCAGCGTCGGGGGCTGGAAATCGGCGGCCAGCCCGAGCCGCTCTACGTCACCGCGATCGATGCCAAGAATGCGCGGGTCGAGGCCGGCCCGCGCCGGTTGCTGGCGGTAGGTACCGCGCGGCTGACCGAAACCAACCGCATCGGCGCGGTGCCCACCGGGCCATTGACCGCCAAGGTGCGTTCACTGGCAAAGCCGGTTCCGGTCACGCTGGCGGGCGGCTTCGGCAGCGGTGCCGACGCCACGCTGCATTTCGCCGCGCCGGAATACGGGGTCGCGCCGGGGCAGGCGGCAGTGCTGTACGCGGGCGAGCGGATGATCGGCGGCGGGTGGATCGCAGAAACCTTCGCGGCTTAGGGCGCCCAGCTTTGCAACAGGCAGCCGGCGCCCTCATGGAAGCTGGCGGTCTGGCTTGCGACCAGCGGCACCCGCGCGGTGACGGTGTGCGTCGCGGCATTGTCGCTCAGCATGACCAGCGCCATGTCCGGTTCGAAATCCTTGCGGCAATCCTTCAGGCCTCGCCCCTCGATATAGCGGCAAGTGCAGGCGGTGCGCGCACCATAGGACGCGCCGGCCAGCGCCTGTGCCTGCAAGCGGTGCCAGAACAGCGTCACGACCAGCGCAGCCAGAACCGCCAGCGCCATTGCGCCATTACGCCAGGGATGCCGACGCGGGCCGGTGCGATGCGGCTTTGCGGTTGCCATCGGGTTTAGCCTTGCCCATGCGGGGGCCATGGCGACCCACCGTTCCTTTATCAGGATGTGCCTTATCCTGCCGCTCGGCCTGCTGCCAGCCCTCACCGGCTGCCATGGCGCGGCAAGCAACGGCTCGCCGCCGCTGCGCCAGTCTGCCTTGGCCGCAATCGCCGCGCATCCCGATGCCCCGCGCCACGCGCTGGCCGCAGCGGTCGATGCGCTGTTTACCGATCCCGCGGTCGGAGAAACGCGAGCGGTGGTGGTGATGCACGATGGCCGGATCATCGCCGAACGCTATGGCCCTGGCTACAGCGCCAACACTCGCATGCTGGGCTGGTCGATGGCGAAAAGCGTGACCGGGGTGATGATCGGGCTGCTGGTCGCCGATGGCCGGTTACGGCTGGACCAGGCGGCGCCGGTGCCGCTGTGGCAGCGGCCCGGCGATCCGCGCGGCGGCATTACCCTGCGTCAGCTGTTGCAGATGCGCTCCGGCCTGCGGCACCGTGAAGAAGCCGATCCGGTCTATGAGGCGGACACCGTGCGGATGCTGTTTCTCGACGGGCGCGACGACATGGCCGCCTATGCCGAGGCGCAGCCATTGGCGGCGATGCCGGGCCGCCAGTGGCGCTATTCGACTGCGACCTCGATCATCCTTGCCGACATCGCCGCGCGCTCGCTGACCGATAGCCGCGACCCGAAGCAACGGCGGCTTGCCGTTGCCGATTACTTGCGCACGCGCCTGTTCGAGCCGCTGGGCCTGCATTCGATGGTGCCCGAATTCGACGCTGCCGGGACCATGATCGGCGGCAGCATGATCGCGGCGACGGCTCGCGACTGGGCGAAATTCGGTGAATTCCTGCGCAATGGCGGCGTCGTCCACGGCACCCGGATCGTGCCGCGCAGCTGGGTGCAGTTCATGACCGCTGCCGCTCCCGGCAATCCTGGCTATGGCGCGCAATTGTGGCGCAATGTGCCGCAGCCGGGCGGCCACGAAGATCTGTTCCCCGGTCGCGCGCCGGCCAGCCTGTTCGCCTGTATCGGCCATCTCGGACAATATGTGCTGGTATCGCCCGACCAGCATTTGACCGTGGTCCGGCTCGGCAAGACCGACGGCGACCAGCGCGCCGCATTACGGGCGCGGCTAAGCGATATCGTCGGGCTGTTCCGCAAAAGCTGAACAGGTATAAGATCTTGCCGGGGAGCGACAGTCCCGGACTTACTCGGAGGGCTCATGACTATCAGGCGTGTGTTTTACGCTTCCGCCGGCCAGGCCGACATCATCACTTCGCACAATTTCTGGAAGCGGGGCGAGCATAATCCCAACGAGGTTTCGCTGACCTTTTCGGGACAGCTGGAGGATTTCATCTCGGCCATCGGCGCGCAGGCCTATATCGTCTCCGACCGGGGCGATGGCGCCAGGCTGACCGACGGCCCGATCACGCTGGAACATCGGGCCAAGCCGGGCGGCACGGGACTGGCCTATTACCGCGCCGAGTTTCGCTATTGCCGCGGTCTCGTCGCCACCGCGCGCAGTTTTGGCGCAGACATCGCGCTGATCGATTCGGGAGTCGTGCCGTTTTTCATGATGGCCATGTTTCGGTTGGCCGGCATCCCGGTAGTGCCGATTCTGCACAACTGCATCTGGCCCAGGGGGTTTCGGCCGACCGGCAAGCTGCAACGCATTGTGCAGTGGCTCGATAGCGCGTTCATGCGCTGGGTGCCCCGATGCATCCTGGCGGTATCGCCCGAAGCGGCCCGGCAGGTGGACGAACTGGCCGGCCGGCGCCACCGTCGCGTCCACCAGATCCGGGCCCAGTTCCAGCCCGATTTTTTCGCAGGAATTCCTGCTCCCGATGCCACGGCACAGCCGTTCCAGGTGATGTTCATCGGCCGGGTCAACGCGCACAAGGGGGTCCTCGATATTCCCGACATGGCCGTCCGCGCCGAGCGACTGGCTCCCGGAGCGGTGCGCTGGACGGTATGTGGACGCGGCCCGGCGCTGGACGAACTACGCGCCAGGATTGCCGCGCTGAATTTGGCCGGGGTCGTCGATGCGCGCGGCTGGACTTCGCTGGAGGATCTCAAGGAGCTTTACGCGAAAAGCCACGCCTGGATCGTGCCGACGCGCAGCGGTTTTGCCGAAGGACTGGCCATGACCGCCGTCGAAGCCGTGCTGGCCGGCCGGCCGATCGTCAGCAACCCCATCGTTCCTGCGCTGGAACTATTGGCGCCCGCGGCGATGGCGGCACGTTCCAACGATGCCGACAGCCATGCCGATGCAGTCCTGGCAATGGCCCAGGATCGCACGCTATACGCCCGGCTGCAGGCCAATACCCGTAAGCTGGGCGCGCAATTCTATGATCGCGAGCAGGGATTGACGGCAGTGCTGGTACGGGAGCTGGGTTAGACCGCTGCTTCGCCTGCCAGCACATCATCCGCCGCCTGGCCGCGTTCGTCGACGTGGCCTTCCGGGTCGGGATGGATCAGCACTTCTACCTCGGGGAACTCGACCGCAAGCTTGGCCTCGACCTCGTCCATTATGCGATGCGCATGGTATACGGACATGTTGCCGTCGACCCAGACATGAAACTGCGCAAAATCGCGATTGCCCGAGGTGCGCGTGCGCAGGTCATGCACGCCGCGCAATTCCGGATGGCGACCCAGCACCTCGATGAAATGCGCCTTTTTCTCGGGCGTCCATTCCCGGTCCATCAGCTGGATGATGGCCTGCTGCGAAGCTTGCCAGGCGCCCCAGCCCAGCCAGGCGGCGATGCCCAGCCCAAACAGTGGATCGGCATGGGCAATGCCTGCAAACTGGTCGAGCACCAGCGCCAGAATGACCGCAATGTTGACCAGCAGGTCGGCTTGGTAATGCACGTGGTCCGTGGCAATGGCGATGCTGCCGGTCCGGGCGATGACGTGCCGCTGCCAACCCAGCAGCGCCAGCGTCGCGCCAATGGCAATGACCGAAACGGTGATACCGGAGTTAGCCGCCTGAGTGCGTCCCGTCGTAAAGAATTGCCCGATGGCATGCACCCCCAGCCCCAGCGCCGAAAACGCAATCAGCACCGCCTGGAACATCGCCGACAGCGCCTCGGCCTTGCCATGGCCGAAGCGATGGTCGTGATCGGCGGGCCGCCCGGCGATCCATACCCCCGCCAGCGTCGCCAGACTCGAAATCAGGTCCAGCCCGGTATCGGCCAGGCTGCCCATCATCGCGGTGGACCCGGTCGACCACGCCGCCCAGCTCTTGAGCAGCATCAGCACCGCCGCCATCGTGATGCTGGCATATGCCGCGCTCTTGTTCAGCGCGGTGCCGGGCATGGTGCCGGCGGGCGCCGTTGCCGCGGTCATGGATACAGCAACGTGCTGGCCCAGCCGCCCGGTGCGCTGTCGTCACGGGTAAAACGGCGGCGTTCATGCAGGCGGTGAGCGCGGTCGATCCAGAATTCGATTGCGTCGGGGGCCAGCAGATAGCCGGTCCAATGCGCCGGGCGCTCCACCTCGCGCCCATCGAAGCGCGCGGCCACATCCTCGTAACGAGCCTCGAACGTAGCCCGCGAATCGAGCGGCGCAGATTGGTCCGACGCCACCGCGCCAAGCTGCGAATCGCGGGAGCGACTGGCGAAATAGGCATCTGCCTCAGCCGCGCCGACCGGCGACAATGACCCTTCGATACGGATTTGCCGCCGCAGCGACTTCCAGTGAAACAGCAGCGCGGCATGGGGGTTGGTGGCGATCTCTCCGCCTTTGCGGCTGTGGGTGTTGGTGTAGAATACAAATCCGCCATGTGGGCCGCAGTGGCTGCCATGCCCTTTCAGCAGCACCATCCGCACGGACGGCCGACCGTCGGGCGTGGCGGTGGCCAGTGCCATGGCGTTACCGTCGTTGGGCTCTGCTGCCCGCGCGTCCGCAAACCATGCCGCGAACAAGCCGAACGGGTCCTGATGCGAAATCGCATCGGTCGCCGCCCCGGTTGCGTTGATGGGGTCCGTTGCCGTGATCGTGCCATCTTTCATTCTTGCTTCATAGCCGGGGCGGAGGTGTGAGGGAAGCGATGGCAGGCCATGCGCCGTCGGTTGTCCATTACGGTCCGGCCCGATGCGTTCCGGCGAGATGCTTGGGCTTGCCGAAAAGCGCTGGCGCACCTAGCTAAGGCGCCATGGCAACTGATCCTTATACACAATTGGGCGTGGCGCGCGGAGCAAGCGAGAAGGATATCAAGTCCGCTTACCGCAAGCTGGCCAAGGAACTTCATCCCGACAAGAACAAGGATAACCCCAAGGCCACCGATCGTTTTTCCGAGGTGACGCGGGCCTATGATTTGCTGTCGGACACGGACAAGCGCGCCCGGTTCGATCGCGGCGAGATCGATGTCGATGGCAATCCGGTCGGTTTTGGCGGCGGTTCGGGTTTTGGCGGCGGCGGCTTCGACCGGTCGCAGCGTGGCTTTGGTGACGGCCCCGGCGGGTTTTCCGGGGGGGCCGAAGGTATCGACCTCAGCGACTTGTTCGGCGGAATTTTTGGCGGGAGCCGCCCCGGCGGGATGGGTGCCGGAATGGGTGGGGGCGATCCGTTCGGCGGCCAGCGCCGCGCCGCGCCGCGAGGTGCCAATGTCCAGTATCGGCTAGCGGTGACGCTGCCCGATGCCGCCACCGGCGCCAGCCAGCGGATCACCTTGTCGGATGGCAAGACTATCGATCTCAAGCTGCCCGCCGGGGTCGAGGATGGCACCCAGATGCGCCTCGCCGGCAAGGGCGAGGCAGGGCCGGGCGGCGCTGGCGACGCGCTGGTGACGATCTCGATCGCGCCTCATCCGCATTTTCGCAAGGATGGCGATACCATCCGGCTGGATTTGCCGATCAGTCTCGATGAAGCGGTCAACGGCGCTCGGGTCAGGGTGCCGACGGTCGAAGGCGCGGTGATGCTGACGGTCGCGCCGGGTAGCAGTTCGGGCAAGACCCTGCGGCTCAAGGGCCGGGGTTTTACCTGCAAGGATGGTACTCGCGGCGACCAGTTGATCACGCTGGAAATCTGCCTGCCCGAGAACGATGCCGATCTGGCGCAGCGGCTGGATGGCTGGCACGATACCCGCGACCTGCGCGCAAAGTTCGGCGTCTGAGGCGTTTACCGCAATGACGACACCGGGGCGGCAGGTTCCGCGCAAAAAAAAGATGTCCCCGCCCCAGCCGATCTCGCCCGAAGCACGGCGCCGGGCAGCGCTGCGCTGGCACGACGAATTGCAGGAGGCGCTCGAACAGCGCATCGGTCTCAGCACCCGCGTCTTTATCGTGATACGCCGGGTCGTGATCGGCGTATGGCAGGACGGTTTCATTCACGCCGGCAATCTCGCCTATATGGGAATACTGGCGCTGTTCCCGTTCTTCATAACCGTCGCTGCGGTGTTTTCCGCATTGGGTGAAGGTGCTCAGCGCCAGGCGTCCGTCGATGCCTTGCTGACCGAACTGCCCCGCGTGGTCGCGCACCCCCTGGCACCGGTGGCCTATGACGTGATCAATGCCCGGCACGGCTGGCTGCTATGGGCAGGGGGCGTAATCGGCTTGTGGACCGTGTCGAGCCTGATCGAAACCATCCGCGATATCCTCCATCGCGCTTATGGGGTGGCGCAGACCCAGGCGATCTGGCGCTATCGGCTGGTGTCGATCGCGCTGATCGTGGCGGCGGCGGTGCTGCTGCTGCTGGCGCTGTACGTGCAGGTTGCAACGATCACCGCGCGCGAGCTGATCGATGCCAGCATTCCGAGCTGGGCCTATCTGCGGGGCGGGCTGAGCCTGTCGCGGACGATCGCGGCGGTCGTCCTGTTCGGCGCGATCTATCTGCTGTTGTTCGCGCTGACCCCCACCGAATATCGCCGCAGGCCGTATCCCAAATGGCCCGGTGCTTTGCTGGTTACGGTGTGGTGGGGGGTGGTCAGCATCGCCTTGCCGCTGCTGCTGCGCTCGGTTTTCAAATACGACCTGACCTATGGCAGCCTGGCCGGGGTGATGATCTCGCTTTTCTTTTTCTGGCTGGTGGGACTAGGGGTGGTGACTGGAGCAGAACTGAATGCCGCGCTGGCGGAAACGCCGGAGGAACGAGACATGTTGGGGCAGGCCGATAATCGGGCGCGCGGGTCGTCGCGTCACCAAGGAACAGGACGGGATAACACGGAATGACGGGATTGATGCGGGGTAAGCGCGGCCTCATCATGGGGCTGGCAAACGACAAGTCGCTGGCCTGGGGCATCGCCAAGAAGCTGCACGAACATGGCGCCGAACTGGCCTTTTCCTACCAGGGCGAAGCGCTGGGCAAGCGCGTGCGACCGCTGGCCGAAAGCCTGGGCAGCGATTTCCTGATCGAATGCGACGTTTCCGACATGGCCGCGCTGGACAACTCGTTCGCTACGCTGGCCGAGCGCTGGCCGACCATCGATTTCGTGGTTCACGCCATCGGTTTTTCCGACAAGAGCCAGTTGCGGGGGCGGTATTATGATACCACGCTCGACAATTTCCTGATGACCATGAACATTTCGGCCTATAGCCTGGTAGCGGTAACCCAGCGCGCACGGCCGCTGATGAGCGCCGGTGGATCGATCCTGACGCTGACCTATTACGGCGCGGAAAAGGTCGTGCCGCATTACAACGTCATGGGTGTGGCCAAGGCGGCGCTCGAGGCCAGCGTGAAATATCTCGCCAATGACCTGGGGCCGGAAGCAATCCGGGTAAACGCCATTTCGGCGGGACCGATCCAGACGCTGGCGGCGCGCGGGATCGGCGATTTCAACTACATCCTGAAATGGAACCAGTTGAATTCGCCGCTGCGCCGCAATGTCACCATCGAGGATGTCGGCGGAGCGGCGCTATATTTCCTGTCCGAATTGTCGATGGGCGTCACCGGCGAGATCCATCATGTCGATGGCGGCTATAACGTCATCGGCATGAAGCAGGAAGACGCACCGGATATCGCGCTGGTCTGATCAAATGAGTAATGCGATCCGCCCCGCCACCGCGGCCGACCTGCCGTTGATCAAAGCGCTGATCCGCGAACTCGCCGAGTATGAAAAGCTGTCGCACGAGGTCCGTTTCGAGGAAGACTCGCTGGGCCGGTACCTGTTCGGTGGCAGGCCGATGGCCGAGGTGCTGATCGGCGAGGTCGATGGCCTGCCTTGCAGCTTTGCATTGTTCTTCCACAATTTTTCGACATTCGCAGGCCGACCGGGGATTTACCTGGAAGATCTGTTCGTGCGGGAACCGGCGCGGGGATGTGGCATGGGCAAGGCGATGTTCGCCGAACTGGCCCGGCTGGCGATCGCTCGCGGCTGCGCGCGGCTGGACTGGGCAGTGCTGGATTGGAACGCCCCGTCGATCGCATTCTACCGCAAGCTGGGCGCGCAATCGCTGCATGAATGGACCGGCATGCGGCTGAGCGGGGCCGAATTACGCCAGATGGCGGAAGCCTGATTGGGGGCACAGCGATTTACCATGGAATAATTAACCATTTTGCGCTATGACAGCGGATATGCGGGCAGGGATCAACCGTCGCGACCTTATCAGGGGCGCATTGACAACGGGCGCGATGGCGGCTCTTCCCGTATTGGCACGGGGGAGCATTCCTGATCCGAGTTTCCAGCGACTGTTCGATTCGCTGTCGCCTCCGGTCGCCGTACCGACCGCAATCCCTCCGGCTTTTCCGTCCGGCACCGGTTATGGCCAGCGCGTAATTGCTATCGCGCGCCGCGAAAGCCAGCGCGCCGGCGCATCGTTGCTGCGGCGCGATGTGGTCGCCGTGGCCGATTTTGCGCGACCATCCTCGTTGCCGCGCTTTCATTTCGTCAATATCGAGGCGGGCACGCTGCAAAGCTATCTGGTCGCGCATGGCCGGGGGTCGGATCCCGAACATGATGGCTGGCTGAAAAATTTTTCGAACGCCGTCGGTTCGGAAGCGACCTCGCGCGGGGCGTATCTGGTCGGGGATGGTTACGCCGGCAAATACGGTACGTCGCTCCGTCTGCAGGGGCTGGATCCCGACAATTCCAACGCCTACGACCGCGCGATCGTCATGCACCCGGCCTGGTACGCCGCGCCCGACATGCTGGCCAGATGGGGTAAGCTGGGCCGCAGCGAAGGCTGTTTCGCGATGGACCCGGAACATTTCGCACAAGCCCTGGCAACGCTGGCCGGTGGCCGACTGCTGTTCGCGGACCGCATCGAAGACGTCTGATTGCGAGAGCGCGAGGGCGATGCCCCGCGCGCCTTAACCTTGTCTTACAATGGATCTTCCGCCTTGATCACCGGCTCCGCGCTCACCCGCTGCGTCGTGTGCATCTCGCGCGGCGCCGCCAAGCTCGCCAAGACCGGCGCATCGCGGCCGTAAATATCCTTGAACTGAGCCAGTTGCCCGGCGGTGTCGCGGCCGTAAGTGCTATAATTGATGTATACCGGGAAAGTCTTGCTCATCGTCACCCGGGCATATTTATGCGCGTTTGACTTCGCGACGGCTTCCTCGGGCGTCATGTTCGAACCCAGCATGGCCATGATCATGCCCAGTTCCACCGCTTTTTCAGTGCGGATGCAGCCGTGGCTGAATGCGCGGGCAGGTGCGTTGAACAGGCTGCGCCCGGGCGTGTCGTGCAGGTAGATCGCGTGGGGATTGGGCATGTCGATCTTCATCAGTCCCAGCGAATTTCGCGGGCCTGGCTGTTGCACCAGCGTAACCATGCCGCTGGCATTGGTGGTAGCGACAAAGCCCTGCCGCCGCGCGGATTCCGGGTTGGCCGCCAGCCGGGCGAATTTCGGCTCGTGCTGGATGATCGATTGCGGCACCGTCCAGGTCGGATTGAACACCACCGCCTGCACGGTTTCGGCAAGTTGCGGCGTCGCGGTGCGGCCAGGCCGGCCGACGATCGTGCGATAGGTGCGGATCACCTGATGATTGGACACCAGCCGCACCTGGAACTCGGGCACGTTGACGATCAGGTAGATCAACCCCAGATCGCGCGGCAACCAGCGCCAGCGATCCATGTTGACCCGGATCAGGTCACGCTGGGCCTCGTCCCCCACCGGGGTGGTCGCCAGCGCGTCCTTCAATGCGCCGAATTCGCCATTCGCCGGGTCCAGCGCGGTCAGCGTGCCGGCGATGTCATGCGTAAGCAGCGCCTTCGACAGCACCGTGGCGGTGGGCATGCGATCGACATCGGGATCGATCGCAAACCATTCGCGTCGCGCGGCCATC
>CAZZYX010000020.1:0-36992 GCA_964658485.1 uncultured Acetobacteraceae bacterium
TTCGACGACCTTCACGCCGACGCGCAGGGTGTCGCCCGCGCGGAATTCGGGAATATCCCCGGTGGACTTGGCGATCGCCTTGGCAATCTCTTCAGCTTCGATCTGTTGAATCAGGTTCATGGCCCTGGTCCTTCTGTTCTTGCCGCGCGCCAGAGGCAGGCTGGCCCCGAGCGCCGACATGGCGCTCCCAAAGGTCCGGCCTGCGTAACCGTGTGTGATCTTCGGCCTGTCGCTTGCGCCAGGCCGCGATCTTCGCATGATCCCCCGATCGCAGCACCTCAGGGATCTCGCGCCCTTCCCACAGGATGGGTCGGGTATATTGAGGGTATTCGAGAAGATCGTTGTCAAACGACTCCTCCGCCCCGCTCAAGGTCGCGCCCATTACGCCGGGAAGCAGCCGAATGCAAGCATCCAGCACCATCAGTGCCGCCGGCTCACCACCCGACAGGACGATGTCGCCGACCGACACCTCCTCGATCGCGCGCGCAGCGAAGATACGCTCGTCGAAACCCTCGAAACGCCCGCATAGGATGATGACGCCGGGGCCGGCTGCGAGTTCGCGAATGCGGGCCTGGGTGATCGGTTTTCCGCGCGGCGTCATGGCGAGAATGGGGCATTGAAGGCGGGTTGCGAGGGCATGATCCACCGCCGCCGCCAGCACATCGGCACGCAGCACCATGCCGGCGCCTCCGCCCGAAGGGGTATCATCGACGCTGCGATGGCGATCGGTGGCTAAATCGCGGATCTGCACGCAATCGAGCGACCATTTCCCTTCCGCCAGCGCACGTCCGGCCAAGCTCACGCCGAGAGGGCCGGGGAACATCTCAGGGTAAAGCGTCAGGACGGTGGCGGCGAAAGTCATAGCGTCCAGTTCTCGACCACCAATCTTAGCACATCGACAAAGTCACTTTCATTGTTCGTCACGAAAATGGCCCCCAGGCTAAGTGCGTGTGCAGCGAGCAAACGATCGAAACGCGCGCGTTTGAAGGGTAATGTCGCGTAGGCTCGTGCAGCCGCCTCATCGAACGGCAGCACCGGTACGGCATCGATAAAGGCCTGCAGCACTTCTGGCGGCGGCGGCTTCTGCGCCTGGATACCCACTGCTATTTCGGCAAGGCTGATTGCCGAAATGGCCAGTTCTCCGGGGGCAAAGGCGGCAATGCGGCGTATCACCGGGCTATCTGCATCAATCATTGCGTAAATCGCTATATTGCTGTCGAGCAGGTAACGGGTCACGCTTTCGGCTTGTCCTTCAGTGCCGCTTCGCGCGCAGCAATGGTACTGGGCCGCTCCTCGAACTCACGCAGTTCCGGCGGGATCGGTTTCAGCCACGGCGCCTTTCCGGCGAACCCGCTGACATCGATCGTCAGCCGCGGCTTTGGCTTTGCCCGAATGTGCAAATCGCCATCATGCTCGGTGATGATCCATTCGCGATCCGGCTCGATCCCCAGCGCCGCGGGTACGCGGATCGCGACAGAATTGCCTGATTTGAAGCTCTTGCCGGTATATTCAACAGTCATCGCAGTCTCCGTATACACGCTATGTATATACTATACTGCAAAAGCAGCGTCAATAACCACGCGTTGTGTATCCCACTCGGTTACGGCTTCGATGCGCATCGGCACCATGAAGCGCTGGCCATCCGCCTGCTCGATTTCCAGGACATCGCCCGCGCCGTAATTCTCGACGGCAATGCACAGCCCCAGCGCCCGACCGTCGCTGGACACCGCCGGCAGGCCGATCAAATCGGCATGGTAATATTCGCCCTCGGCGAGCGGTGGCAGCGCGCTGCGTGGTACGGTCAGCGCCGTGCCGCGCAAGGCTTCCGCCGCATTGCGATCGCCAACCCCGGCAAAGCGGGCAACCGCGCCGCCCTTGCCGTCGTCGCGCAGCTTTTCCACCGTGAGAGAGCCATCGTTGAAGACGCGATATCGCTTGAGCGACGCCGCGCCTTCACCGAACAGTTTCAGGCGAACCTCGCCCGTTATCCCATGTGCGCCAATGATGGCGGCCAGGGTCACGGGCCGGTCCGCAGCCAAGGTCTTCAGCCTTCCGCTTCGGCAGCAGGCGCTTCCTCGGCAGGAGCTTCCACAGCCGGAGCAGCGGCAGCGGCGGCAACGTCCGCAGCGGCGGCGGCAGCGGCTTCTTCGGCCTCGGTGATCTTCTTGGCCTTGTCTTCGGCGCGTTCCTTGGCCTTCTTGCCGGGCTCGCCCTGGCTTGGGTTATTGGTCGGCGCGCGTTCCTTGATCCCGGCCTTGTCGAGCATGCGGGCGACGCGATCGGTCGGCTGTGCGCCAACGCCGATCCAGTAGCGCAGGCGGTCTTCGATCAGGCGCACGCGGGCGACATCGTCCTTGGCCAGCAGCGGGTTATAGGTCCCGACCTGCTCGAGATACTTGCCGTCGCGCGGGGCGCGGCTGTTGGATACGACGACTTTATAATATGGGCGCTTCTTGGAACCGCCGCGCGACAGACGAATAGCAACTGACATAAAACTTACCTTTCGAACGATACTTCAGTGTTATTTCTTGAGAAATTTCGAAAAATCCTGGCCACCCAGGCCGGGCAGGCCGCCGCCCATTTTGCCGCCCATGCCCATGTCAGGGCCGATACCCGGCATGGCCGCCCCCATCCCGCCCTTGCCGAACAGCGAGGCCAGGCCTTTCATGCCGCCCATCTTCTTGATCTGCTTCATCGCCCGCTCCATTTCCTGGTGCATCTTGATGAGCTTGTTGACGTCCTGCACCTGCGTGCCCGAACCCTTGGCGACCCGAATCTTGCGCTTGGCGTTTAGCAGATCGGGTTTGGCCCTTTCCTTGAGCGTCATCGAGCCGATGATTGCGTCCATGCGCAGCAGCACCCGGTCGTCCATGCCCGACTGCGCCATCGCGGCCTTCGCCTTCTTCATGCCCGGCATCATCCCCGCCAGCATGCCCAACCCGCCCATGCTCTGCATCTGGCGCAGTTGCGAGCGCAGGTCGTTCATGTCGAACTGACCCTTCGCCATGCGCTGGGCCATGCGCTCGGCGTCATCGGCATTGACCGCCGCTGCTGCCTTTTCGACCAGGCTGACGACATCGCCCATGCCCAGGATGCGCCCGGCGACACGCTCGGGATGGAACGGCTCGATCGCATCGAGCTTTTCGCCGGTGCCGGCAAACTTGATCGGCTTGCCGGTGACCGCGCGCATCGACAGCGCCGCACCGCCGCGAGCATCGCCATCCATCCGGGTCAGCACCACGCCGGTCAGGGCGATCTGGCCGGCAAAGCTCTGCGCGACGTTGACCGCGTCCTGCCCGGTCAGTGCATCGACGACCAGCAGCGCCTCGCGCGGATTGGCGATGGCGGCCACCGCCTTCATCTCGTCCATCAACTGCTGGTCGACATGCAGGCGCCCGGCGGTATCGAGCAGCAGCACGTCCACTGCCTGCAATTTGGCCGAATGCATGGCGCGCGCGGCGATATCGGTTGGCGTCTGGCCGGCGATGATCGGCAGCGTGGCGACGCCGATCTGCTCGCCCAGCACCTTGAGCTGTTCCTGCGCGGCGGGACGATTGACGTCGAGCGACGCCATCATCACCTTCTTGCCCTGCTGCTCTTTCAGCAGCTTGCCGAGCTTGGCGGTGGTGGTGGTCTTGCCCGAGCCTTGCAGGCCCACCATCATGATTACCACCGGCGGCGCGGCATTCAGGTCGAGGCCAACGGTTTCCGCTCCGCCCAGCATCTCGACCAGCGCGTCGTTCACGATCTTGACCACTTGCTGGCCCGGCGTCACCGATTTCAGCACGTTCTGGCCGACCGCGAGCTCGGTCACCTGGTCGATGAAGCGACGCACCACGGGCAGCGCCACGTCGGCCTCCAGCAAGGCCACGCGCACTTCGCGCATGGCATCGCGGACGTCCTGTTCCTGCAACGCACCGCGGCCGCGCAGCTTGTCGAAGACGTTGCCGAGCCGGTCGGACAGACTATCGAACATATGTTTTCAACTCCGTCACAAACCGCCAAGGCAAAAACGCCGGCGGACGAAACCTCGTCAGCCAGCGTATCGCCATCGGGCGAACTCCAAAAAACTATGAATGGTGGAGCCTAGCGGGATCGAACCGCTGACCTCCTGCATGCCATGCAGGCGCTCTCCCAGCTGAGCTAAGGCCCCGTACCATTCATGCCGTCCCGCTATTGCGGGCAGCGACGCGCTCTAGGAGCGCGTTCCCTGCTTGGCAAGCATGGAAACTACATTTCGTCGGGTTCGCCATCGTCGTGGTTAGGTACGCCGAGATCTTCGTCACCGCCCAGATCGACATCGTTGTCCGGCGAATCGCCGTCCTCGTCGATGTCGATATCCTCTTCGGCGAGATCGCCATCGGCGGTTTCGACGACCTTGGCCTTCTGCACTTCCTCATAGGCGACGGGTTGCTTCGACTTCAGCACCGGATCGGCATTCCAGACATAGCCGCATTCGATACAGGTGATCGGATCGCTCTTGCCGAGATCGTAAAAGCGGGTGCCGCATTTCGGGCAGCCGTGCTTGGCGCCCCATTCAGGCTTGACCATGGTAATTCCTCGCTAGGACACACCGCTCTGCGGCATGCCGAATTGCATAGATAATGACGGGGCAGGGCTTGCGCCAGACCGGAAGCCGCGCGCCTTGCCATAGCGACGGTGCGCTGTCAAAAGCGCGACCGCATTTGCCCCTTCCTGACGAAAGCGCCGCCATCCCGTGTCGACAGTCGAACAATTCGCGCCCGATTCGGTGATGCGTCCGCGCCGCTTCGGGCCGACCGGACCGCTGCGCGGCGATGTGCGCGTGCCCGGCGACAAATCGATCAGCCACCGCGCGCTGATGCTGTCGGCGCTGGCGGTTGGAGAAAGTCGCATTTCGGGGCTGCTCGAAGGCGAGGACGTGATGGCCACCGCCGCCGCGATGCGGGCGATGGGGGCCACGATCAGCCGCGCTGCTCCGGGCGAATGGCGCGTCCATGGTGTCGGCGTGGGCGGGTTGCTGCAACCGCAGACCGCGCTGGACATGGGCAATTCGGGCACCTCGACGCGGTTGCTGATGGGGCTGATCGCCAGTCACGCCATCACCGCGACGTTCATCGGCGATGCCAGCCTGTCGCGGCGGCCGATGAGCCGGGTGATCGAGCCGCTCGGCCGGATCGGTGCCGCCATTACCGCCTCGCCGGGTGGCCGGCTGCCGCTGATGCTGCGCGGCGCGGCGCTGCCCGTGCCCATCGAGTACCGTCTGCCGGTCGCGTCGGCGCAGGTCAAAAGCGCGATCCTGCTGGCCGGGTTGAACACCGCCGGGATCACCACGGTGATCGAACCGGTACCCACGCGCGATCATTCCGAACGTATGCTCGCCGGCTTCGGCGCGGATCTCACCGTGGAACGTGAGGCGGACGGCACCCGCATCATCCGGATTCGCGGCGAAGCCGATCTGCGTCCGCAAACCATAGACGTGCCCGGCGATCCATCTTCGGCGGCGTTCTTCATCGTTGCGGCCTTGCTGGTGCCGGGCAGCGACGTCACGATCCACAATGTCGGCCTCAATCCGACCCGCGCCGGACTGATCACGGTGTTGCGCCAGATGGGCGGCGCGATCGATGCGCTGAACCCGCGCGAGGTTGGCGGCGAGCCTGTCGCCGACCTGCGCGTGCGCCACTCCGCGCTGACCGGGATCGCCGTCGATCCGGCGCTGGCGCCGAGCATGATCGACGAATTTCCGATCCTGTTTCTCGCCGCCGCCCTTGCCAAGGGTCGCACCACGACGACCGGGCTGGAGGAACTGCGCGTCAAGGAATCCGACCGGCTGGCGGTGATGGCGACTGCGCTGACCGCAGCGGGTGCGCGGGTCGTGGAAACGGCGGACGGGCTGGTCATCGACGGCTCGGACGGCGAGCCGTTGGCGGGGGGCGACAATGCCCGCATCGCCACCCATCTCGATCACCGCATCGCCATGACCATGGCTATCGCCGGGCTGGTCAGCCGCACTGGCGTCGAGGTGGACGATACAAGGCCCATCGCCACCAGCTTCCCGACGTTCGAGGCGCTGCTGGATAGCCTGGGGTCGGGCGGCGGGCTTATCGAATGATCCTCGATTTTCCGCCGCTTGCCGCCAATGTCGCGGGTTTTACCGGCGCGGCCTGCTGTCTTGCCGCCTATGCCTACGGAACGGCTTCGGGCGCGACCAATCCCTTCGTGCACCATGGTCTCAATCTGGTCGGCGCGGTGTTGCTGGTGATTTCGCTGCTGGTCGATACCAATCCGGCCTCGCTGGTGCTGGAAAGCTTATGGGCCATCATTGCCATCGGCGGACTGATAAAGGCGGCTAAACGCCAATGATTATCGCCGTGGATGGCCCGACCGCCTCGGGCAAGGGTACGATCGCGCAGGCCCTGGCGGCGCATTACCGCTTGCCTCACCTCGATACCGGGCTGCTGTACCGCGCCGTCGGGCGGCAGGTGATGCTGAACGGTGGCGATCCCGATTCGCCGAATGAGGCGCTGGCCGCCTGCGTTTTCGCCGACGCGCTGCTCGGCGATGCAGAATTACGCAGCGAGGAGAGCGGTGGTCTCGCCAGCCGCGTCTCGGTCCACTCGGGCGTCCGCGCCGCGTTGTTCGACCGACAACGCAGGTTCGCCCTGCAACCGGGCGGAGCCGTGCTCGATGGCCGCGATATCGGCACCGTCATTGCGCCCGAGGCCACGGCCAAACTGTTCGTCACCGCCAGCGTCCAGGCCCGCGCCATGCGTCGATTTCTGGAAATGCAGAGCATCGGTCGAGTCGTGGCGCTGGCCGCGATCGAAGCCGATCTGACAACCCGCGATGCCCGTGATCGCCATCGACCGATAGCGCCGCTGGTGGCGGCTGACAGTGCCGTGGTACTGGACACATCGGAGCTCGATCGCGAGGCAGCTATTACAGCAGCTATCGCGATCGTGGAGAAGCTCAGGCTATCGTAAGTTCCGCGCTCGTCATTGCCATCGCTTCCGCCGCAATGGCAATGCTGCGCTGGCGTGCCGCCAGGTCGTAAATCTGGCTGGTCATGATCACTTCATTGGCCTGCGTCCGCGCGATGAACGCGGCCAGTCGCTCGGCCACCACGTCGCGCGTTCCCACCGCAGTGCAGATCATGGTGTCGTCCAGCATCTGCTGCACCGGCGCGGGCAGGCTCTCGTAATAACCGGGTAGCGGTGGGCGCAGGCCGCTGCCGACCGCGCCGGTACGCCGCGCGACGAAGCTTTGCTGCATCGATGATGCCGCCACCTGCGCATCTTCGGCGCTGTCCGCCGCAAAGATACTGAACCCGGCCGATACATAGGGTCGCGCCAATATCGCCGATGGCCGGAAGTTTGCACGATAGATCGCCAGCGCCTGGTCCAGCATTCCTGGCGCAAAGTGCGAGGCGAAGCCAAAGGGTAGTCCCAGCGCTGCCGCTACCTGCGCGCCATAAGTGCTCGATCCCAGAATCCACATGCGGACATGCGCCCCGGCGCCCGGCACGGCGGTAAACCCGGCCTGCGGGCTACCAGCGAAATAGCCCTGCAATTCCAGCACATCCTGCACGAAATTGTCAGGCGAACTGTTCAGCGTGCGCCGCAGGGCATGGGCTACACGTCCGTCCGAGCCCGGCGCGCGGCCCAGCCCCAGGTCGATCCGCCCCGGATACAGCGCGTCCAGCGTGCCGAATTGCTCGGCGATCTGCAGCGGCGCATGATTGGGCAGCATGATCCCGCCCGCACCGATCCGGATGGTTCGGGTCGCCGCGCCGATATGCGCCAGTACAACGCTGGTTGCCGCGCCGCCGACCCCAGCCATGCCATGGTGTTCGGCCACCCAGTAGCGTTGGAACCCCAGCGCTTCGCAATGCGCGGCGATAACCGCGGCATTGGCCAGCGCGGAACCGATCGTGCCGCCTTCGAGGACGGGGACGAGATCGAGGAAGGATAATTTGGTCATACGCCGATGTGGCCCTGACGAGTACGAAAACAAGAGGCCCAATTTCCTTGCCTTCACGCGGGATTTCACTTACGCGCCGCCTGTCGCCAACAGCTTCGAGTCTGTCTGGAGACGCCTGCGCTGGCATCCGGTCATGCAGGCGGTTCGGCCCTTAGCCCCGGTCCCGCATGGTGCAGGAACGGTGAAAAGACCGGCGGATACAACCGCCTGGCCGGCAAGATCAATATCGGGATTCCTCTGAATGGCCACTTCGGCAAACCCTACCCGCGATGATTTCGCGGCTCTCCTTGATGAAACACTCGGCGGCGCCGGGTCCGGTGGCTTCGAAGGCCGCGTCGTCAAGGGCACCGTTACCGCAATTGAAAACGACAAGGCCGTCATCGACGTTGGCCTCAAAAGCGAAGGCCGCGTGGCGCTGCGCGAGTTCGCGATGCCTGGCCAGCCGCATGGTCTGTCGGTCGGCGATGAAGTCGAAGTCTATGTCGATCGCGTGGAGAACGCCGACGGTGAAGCGATGCTGTCGCGCGACCGCGCCCGCCGCGAAGCAGCCTGGGACAAGCTTGAAAACGAATTCGGCGAAGGCAAGCGCGTCGAGGGTGTGATCTTTGGCCGCGTCAAGGGCGGCTTTACCGTCGATCTCGACGGCGCCGTGGCCTTCCTGCCCGGCAGCCAGGTCGATATCCGCCCGGTTCGCGACGTCACCCCGCTGATGGACGTGCCGCAGCCGTTCCAGATCCTCAAGATGGACCGCCGCCGTGGCAATATCGTCGTTTCGCGTCGCGCCGTGCTGGAAGAAACCCGCGCCGAACAGCGCTCGGGACTGATCCAGAACCTGGCCGAGGGCCAGATCATCGTCGGCACGGTCAAGAACATTACCGATTACGGTGCGTTCGTCGACCTGGGCGGTATCGACGGCCTGCTGCATGTCACCGACATGAGCTACAAGCGTGTCAATCACCCGAGCGAAGTCATCAACATCGGTGATGAAGTCAAGGTGCAGATCGTCCGCATCAACCAGGACACCCAGCGCATCAGCCTGGGCATGAAGCAGTTGGAAAGCGATCCTTGGGATGGCGTCGCCGCCAAGTACCCGGTCGGCGCGAAGCTGCACGGCGTGGTTACCAACATTACCGAATACGGCGCCTTCGTCGAACTGGAAGCGGGCATCGAAGGCCTGGTCCACGTCTCGGAAATGTCCTGGACCAAAAAGAACGTCCACCCCGGCAAGATCGTTTCGACCAGCCAGGAAGTCGATGTCATGGTGCTCGAGGTCGATTCGGACAAGCGCCGCATCAGCCTGGGCCTCAAGCAGGCGATCCAGAACCCGTGGGAAGCGTTTGCCGACAAGCATCCGGTGGGCACCACGGTCGAGGGCGAAGTCAAGAACGCCACCGAATTCGGCCTGTTCATCGGGTTGGATGGCGACGTCGACGGCATGGTCCACATGTCCGACATCGCCTGGGGCATTTCGGGCGAAGATGCGCTGGCGCTGCACCGCAAGGGCGAACAGGTTTCCGCGGTCGTGCTCGATGTCGATGTCGAGAAGGAACGCATCAGCCTGGGCATGAAGCAGCTTGAAAAGGGTGCTCCGGCCGCCGCCGGCACCCCCGCCGCGACCGCTGCTGGTTCGATCCGCCGTAACGAAGTCGTTACCGTCACCGTGCTCGAAGTTCGCGAAGGCGGGCTCGAAGTGCAGGCCGGCGACGACGGCTCGACCGGCTTCATCAAGCGCAGCGACCTTGGCCGCGACCGCGACGAACAGCGTTCCGACCGCTTCCAGGTCGGCCAGAAGCTGGATGCCATGGTCATCGGTTTCGATCGTTCGAAGAAGCCGAACTTCTCGATCAAGGCGCGCCAGTTGCACGAAGAAAAGGAAGCTGTGGAGCAATATGGTTCCTCGGATGCCGGGGCTTCGCTGGGCGACATCCTGGGCGCCGCGCTCAAGAATCGCACCTGACACCTAAGCTTTGCGGCTTAAAACAAAGCCCGTCCGCTCTACCGAGCGGGCGGGCTTTGTCGTTTGACAGGCGAAGCGCTATGATGGCGCGAGTCGCAGAGGAGGTCCGCCGTGTCGCTTGAAATCCACCAGTTCCCCTGCCTCGAAGACAATTACGGTTTTCTGCTGCACGATCCCGTCAGCGGCGAAACCGTTTGCATCGATACCCCCGATGCCGACGCCTATCTCGCCGCCGCCGCTGCCAGGGGCTGGCGGATCACCCAGATCTGGAACACCCACTGGCATCCCGACCACGCCGGCGGCAATGCCGCGATCAAGCTGGCCACCGGCTGCAAGATCACTGCCCCCGTCGCCGAAGCAACCAAGATCGCCGATGTCGATCGCACCGTCGCGCAAGGCGATGAGATCAAGCTGGGCGCCTATATCGCCCGGATCATCGATGTCGGCGGGCATACGCTGGGGCATATCGCCTTTTACCTGCCCGAGGAGGATATCGCGTTTGTCGGCGATGCGCTGTTCGCGCTGGGCTGCGGCCGCATGTTCGAGGGCACCGCGCCGCAATTCTGGGCCAGCCTGTCACGCCTCAAGGCGCTCCCGCCGCATACCACGCTGTACTGCGCTCACGAATATACCGCATCGAACGCGAAGTTTGCGCTGCATGCCGATCCGGAGAATGCCGAACTGGCCGATTACGTGCGGGAAGTGACCGAGAAACGCGCGCACAAGCAGCCGACCGTGCCGTTCGAACTGGCGCGCGAACTGGCCACCAATCCATTCCTGCGTGCCGATGACGAAGCTATGCAGGCGCGTTGGGGCGGCGGCGATGCGGTCACGACCTTCGCGGCGTTGCGGAAGGCGAAGAACAGTTTTTAATCGCCAGAATAACTCACATCGTCATCCCGGGCCTGCCATGATCCCGCTTCCTTCTGCGCGAAGCTAGAGAAGATGAGCAAATCCTGTCCCTGAACGGCTCCAGATCGGTCACCTGCTCCAATCTTAGCGGAACTCCGGACCAGGTCCGGGGGGACGAAGCTACGATCCTGGCGCCTATGCTCCCAAGCTGGTCATTTTGGCTTGGCGTATCTTGCGAGAGCATCGCAAGGTCTCAGTGCCGCAGGCTTTATAGCCAAGCCGTTTAGCAATTAACTGTAAGGCTGATGGCGGCTTACGGCCCATCTGTTGTTGTTCAAGGGTCTTGAAGCGTGTTTGAAAAGCACACATAACCGTGATGTTTCCGGTGGGGGTCGCTATGCGGATAAGGCTTGTCGGTTTGGCTATCATAGCCGCGGTCGCATTGCCTGCTGCGGCGGGTGCTCAAGCGACGGCGCGCCAGTGCGGCAAAGTCGAAGAAGCGGGACCGGCGTGTCTCATCGTCCGCCAGCAGCTTCCGTCACTGCCTGACGGCATGGTCTTCTGGCATATTGATCGGTTTTGTATTGAAGGAAGCTGCTGAAGGCGCCAGCACGGCGACCGGCGCGGTCGTGAAGGCATTTGGATCGATCTGGCTGTTTACACTGGCATCACAAGAATGGCGACCCAACGGTGGGGAGCACGTCTCCGTGGTTGGCCCTTTGCCGATCGCGCCAGCATCGACCTACACAGCCGAATATCTACGCTCCGTCTTTAATCCGGGCGCGACGGCGCCGCTGCACGTGCATTCTGGCCCAGAGGCATTTTACGCGGTTGATGGCGATACCTGCCTGGAATCACCGGACGGGATGCTGATCGGTCGAGGTTCCGGAAATAGCTTGATGATCAGAGCGGGTCGGCCGATGCTCCTCATGGCGATCGGCAGGGTTCCACGCCAGGGCTTCGCGCTCATCCTGCATGATGCCACCAAGCCTCCTACCACATTGACCCGAGCCTGGCTTCCGCAGGGGCTTTGCGCAAGACAACTCGCGGCGGACCAGGCTCGTTAGCCGACCGTTGGAGTTCCACTCTCGCCAATTCTCATCGATCCGACGAGCATGTCTGCCTCTCACGCGATATTTGCACATTGGGACGCATCAATGGAGAAAAATGTCGTCATTTAGGTAAGTTTGCGTAATGATCTTGCGACAACTCGCTGCGAAAATCTGCGTGAAGGCTTTGCCATGATCCTGCTCGAACAGATTTCAACCAGTCAGTTTGTCGCCGAGCCGCTTATCGAGAGCGAACCGCTCCCTGCGACCATTTCCCCCGAGCGCCGCCAGCAGCATCTTTCCGCCGAGGCCCGGCAGCAGATTGCGCGGTTGAATGGCCCTCGACCGCAGCGGTTCCTGCTCGAAATCGGCAAGATCTGGGCGACCATCGCGGCCGCCATCATGATCGCCGTCTATTGCCATAATATCCTCGTCTCAGTGGCCGCGATCATCATCATCGGCGGGCGGCAGAATTCGCTGGGCCTGATGATGCATGAACAGGCGCATTATCTGGGGCTGAAATCGCGTTGGGGCGACCTCATCACCAATCTGCTGGTCTGTTATCCGCTGCTGGTCGTGAACGTTGCGGGATACGCGCGCATCCATCTGACGCATCACCGTTTTTTCTTCACCGACAAAGACCCGGACATCATCCGGAAAGCTGGTCGCGACTGGGCATTTCCAATGACGAGGGGCCGGCTGGCGTGGCTGTTTGCGCGTAACCTGCTCGGTCTCGACATCATCCAGACCATCATCGGCAAGAACAGGAAGCACACGCTGCCGAAACTGAAGCGGCTAGGCCCGACGCATGGCTGGACCCAGGTGCTGTTCGTGATCGTGCTCGCCACGGCGCTGACCCTGACGCGCGGCTGGGCGGTGTTCCTGATCTACTGGCTGCTGCCCCTGGTGACGCTGTTGCAGGCGTTCGTGCTGCTGGGTGCGATGTGCGAGCATGTTTATGTCAAGGGCGTCTCGCTTGAGACCAGCACCGCGATCATCATCCCGACATGGTGGGAGCGGATGATCTTCAACGATTATAATTTCTTCTATCATGTCTATCACCATTATTTTCCCGGTGTGGCCTTCGCCAACCTGCCGCAAATTCATGACATCTATGTGCGGGAGGGACTGGTGCGCGAGGACCGAATTTTCTACGGCATCTACCGCTACCTCGGGTTCCTGACCGCGCAGCCGCAGGTGGAAGGTCGCGCGGTTAACCTGAATTGCCAACTAATAAATACGACGCTGCGCTGACAGCGACTCTTCCCGCTCCTCTGAAGAGGAGGGGGCTATAGGTTGCGATCAACTCAGGCACGCCGCCCTAGTCACGGCGCTTCAACAAGAACACCGCATGTTCCGCGCGCCAGTTGGCCGCTGCCCCGCGCACCAGTTTTGCGCCTGACAGAAACCACGCCTGTTCTACGGTAATGCCGCGTTTGGCCATAAGGTCGCGGAAATCGGCGACGGTGAGATGGTGGATGTTGGGCGTTTCGAACCACGCCACCGGCAGCAGCCGCGTTACCGGCATCCGCCCGTGCCACAACAGCGAAACCCGCACTCGCCAATAGGCGAAATTGGGAAAGCTGACGAAGGCGCGCCGGCCGATGCGCAGCAGTTCTTCCAGCACCAGATCGGGCCGCTTGGTGGTCTGCAACGTTTGGCTGAGCACCGCATAATCGACGCTGGCGTCGGGATAAAACGCCAGGTCGACATCGGCATCGCCCTGGATCACCGACAATCCCTGCGCCACGCAATCGGCGACGTTATGCGGTTCCAGTTCCATCCCGCGCGCGTCGCAACCATGCTGGTCGCGCAACGCCGCCAGCAGCGTGCCGTCGCCGCAACCGACGTCGAGCACGCGGCTGCGCACGGTGATATGACCGGCGATCAGCGCCAGATCGGGGCGCAGTTCACGCGGCAGCATCATTGATTTAAAAATCCCGCGATCACCCGGTCCAGTGCCGGTACATCAAGCAGGAAACTGTCATGCCCGAATGGCGCCGACAGTTCGACAAAGCTGACCGGCGCGCCCGCCGCATTCAGCGCATGCGCGATCTTGCGCGATTCGGGCGTCGGATAGAGCCAGTCGCTGTCGAAACTGACCAGGCAATAGCGGGCGGTGGTCCCGGCGAAAGCTTCCGCCAGCCGGCCGCCGTGTTCTTCGGCGAGATCGAAATAGCTCATCGCGCGGGTGATATAGAGATAGGAATTGGCGTCGAAGCGGGTGATGAAGGTCACGCCCTGGTGCCGCAGATAGCTTTCGACCTGGAAATCGGCGTCGAAGCCAAAGGTCTTGGTCTCGCGGTCCTGCAATCGCCGACCGAATTTTTCATGCATGCTCTCTTCGGAGAGATAGGTGATATGTGCGGCCATTCGCGCGACCGCCAGCCCCGCATCCGGCGCGGCGCCGGTGCCGTAATAGGCTCCTTCCTGCCAGTTCGGATCGGCCATGATTGCCTGGCGCCCGACCTCCTGAAAGGCGATGTTCTGCGCCGGCATCGCGGCGGTGGCGGCGATCGCCATCACTCGCTGCGCCCGCCCCGGCCAGTTGGCGGCCAGGCTGAGCGCCTGCATCCCGCCCATCGATCCGCCCAGCACGGCGTGCAACTGTGCGATCCCCAACTCGTCCAATAGCGCCAGTTGCGCGCGGACCATGTCGCGGATGGTGATCACCGGAAAGCGCATGGCATAGGGCTGGCCGTCGCCGGCGATGCTGGCGGGTCCGGTCGAGCCCATGCAGCCGCCCAGCACATTCGCGCAGATCACGAAGAACCGGTCGGTATCGATCGGCTTGTCCGGGCCGACCGACCGGCTCCACCAGCCTGCCTTGCCGGTGAGCGGGTGCCGGCTGGCCAGGAACTGGTCGCCGGTGGTGGCATGGCAGACCATCACCGCGTTGCTGGCGTCGGCGTTCAGCGTGCCATAGGTTTCATAGGCGATGCAGACATTGTCGAGCTGCTGTCCGCAGTCGAGCTGCAGTGGCTGCGTCAATGTCAGCGTCCGGGTCAAGTCAGTGCCAGGCGACGAGGATAGGCAGGTGGACATGGCTGCGGGAGTTGGAAGTTCGCAGCGGCAGTGTCAATGCTTCACAGCCGCCGCTTCGGGGCTGGCAAAACAGCGGCGGGCTGCTAAGTGCGGCTTTATGGCCGATTGCCCCGTTCCCAAGCCCTGGATCAGCGGCATCCACGCCTATGTCGCGGGCAAGAGCGCCGGCGCCGATGGCCAGCCGCTGATTAAGCTTTCCGCGAACGAAAATCCGTGGGGTTGCAGCCCGGCGGTGTTGGCGGCGCGCGAACATATCGTCCATCCGGCGCTATATCCCGACCCCGACAGTAATGCCCTGCGCCGCGCGCTGGGCGAATTGCACGGCATCGATCCGGCCTGCATCGTCTGCGGCACCGGCTCTGGCGAATTGCTGACCGTGGCGGCGAGCGCCTTTGCCGGGCCGGGCGATGAGGTGCTGTATGTGCGCTATGGCTTCTCGCTGTACGACATTGCCGCGCGGCGCTGTGGCGCGACCCCGGTGGTGGTGCCCGATCTCGATTATGGCACCGATGTCGACGCCTTGATCGCGCATGTCACCCCGCAGACGCGGGTGATCTTCATCGCCAATCCCAATAATCCCACCGGCAGCTATCTGCCTCGGGCGGAACTGGCGCGGCTGCATGCGGCGTTGCCGGGCGATGTACTGCTGGTGCTGGATCAGGCCTATGCCGAATATGTCGCGCCACAGGATGATGACGGTAGCCTCGAACTTGCCGCCGCCCATGCCAATGTGCTGGTGACGCGGACGTTTTCCAAGGCCTATGGGCTGGCCGGCGAGCGGGTCGGCTGGGCCACCGGCGCACGGGCGCTGATCGAGATCCTCAACCGGCTGCGTGGTCCGTTCAACCTGAGCAACAGCGCGCAGGCGACGGCATTGGCCGCGCTGGGCGATCAAGGCTTTGTCGAGCATTCGTTCCGCGAGAACATCGCGATCCGCGAGCGGTTCGTCGGGGCCGTCGCCGCGCTGGGCAATCACGGCTTGCGGGCGCTGCCCAGCGAGGCCAATTTCGTGCTGGTGCTGTTCAGCGGCAAGCTGACTGCGGAAGTGGCGTACCAGGGCTTGGCCGAGGCCGGCTATATCACGCGCTGGTTGCCGGGGCAGGGGCTGCCGCATGGCCTTCGCATCACTATCGGTACGTCGACCCAGATGGACGACATAGTCGCCGGGTTGCAGCGCATGACCCAGGGCGCGGCGTGAGCTTTGCGCGCATCGCCGTCATCGGGCTGGGGCTGCTCGGCGGATCGATCGGGCTGGCGGTGCGCGAATTCCTGCCCGGCGCTACTACCACCGGCTATGACCGCGACCCCGATACCCGCCGCCGCGCAGCCGAACGCGGGCTGGTCGACAAGGTCTGCGACTGCGCCGCCGATGCCGTGGCAAATGCCGACCTGGTGATATTCTGCGTACCGCCCGGCGCCATGGCCGCGGCCGCACGCGACATCGCCGGCTTCGTGCCGCGCGCTGCCCTGATCAGCGATGTCGGCTCGTGCAAGGTCTCGGTCGCCAGGGCGCTGGCGGCGGAATTGCCGAACAATCCCGTCATTCCCGCACACCCTGTTGCGGGCACCGAAAATTCCGGCCCGGACGCCGGATTCGCCGCGCTGTTCAGCCAGCGCTGGTGCATCCTCACCCCGCCCGAGGATGCCGATCCTGCGTTGGTCGCGCAGTTGCGGGCGTTCTGGGAAACGCTGGGCGCGCGGGTCGAACTGATGGACGCCGCGCACCACGACCGCGTGCTGGCGGTGACCAGCCATTTGCCGCATCTGATCGCCTATACCATCGTCGGCACCGCGTCCGACCTGGAGGAAGTGACCCAGAGCGAGGTCATTAAATACTCCGCCGGCGGGTTTCGCGATTTTACCCGCATTGCCGCCTCCGACCCGACGATGTGGCGCGATGTCTTCCTGGCCAACAAGGATGCAGTGCTGGAAATGCTCCAGCGCTTCACCGAAGACCTGACCGCCCTGCAACGCGCCATTCGCACCGAAGACGGGGTGGTGCTGCGGGACCATTTCACCCGTACCCGCGCCGTGCGCCGCTCGATCATCGAGCAAGGCCAGGATGATGCCCGACCCGATTTCGGGCGGGGGGATCATTAAGACAAATTGCGCTTCCCTCGGTAAAAAAATCGTGCTCCATTTGCAATCTGCATCGGGGATGTTTCATGAAAACTTTCGCTAATATTGTCTGGACGGCAGCCGTCCTGGCATCCCCCAGCCTGTCGGCAATTGCCAGCGCGACCACCGGCGTACCGGCGCCAACGCCGCGTGACCCAGCGTTTATCGACACTTTCCGCGAAATCGTCGAAACCGATAGCTCGGTCACCACCGGCAGTTGCACGGCGGTTGCGGACAAGGTCGAGGCGCGGCTGCGCGCGGCAGGCTATACCGATAGCCAGATCACCCGCTATGCCGTGCCCGATCACCCGAAAGAGGGCGGGATCGTCGCCGTGCTGCAGGGCAGTTCGTCGACACTGAAGCCGATCCTGCTGCTGGGCCACATCGATGTCGTCGTCGCCAAGCGCGAGGACTGGATTCGCGATCCGTATAAATTGATCGAGGAAGCCGGCTATTTTTACGGTCGCGGCACCAGCGACATGAAATCGATGGACGCGATCTGGATCGATACGATGGTGCGATTGCACGCCGACAAACAGCCGCGTCGCACGGTCAAGATGGCGCTGACCTGCGGCGAGGAAACCAGCGGCGCGTTCAACGGGGCGCAATGGCTGAGCAATAACCGTCGCGCGCTGATCGATGCTCAGTTCGCGCTGAACGAAGGCGGCGGCGGGCTGACCAACGGCAAGGGCATTTCCGAGGGCGGCCATCTGGTCGTGAACGAATTGGGGGTCGGCGAGAAAGCCTACGAGGATTTCACGCTGGCGGTTACCAATCCCGGCGGCCATTCCAGCCAGCCGGTGCCGGACAACGCTATCGTCACCTTGGCGCGCGCACTGGAGAAAGTGCACGCTTACCAGTTCCCCTTGCAGTTCAATGACACGACCCGCGTTTATTTTGCCAAGTCGGGCGCGCTGCGCGGCGATGAGACCGGTCGGGCAATGGTCGCGCTTGCCGCCAACCCTGCCGATGCCGCCGCCGAAGCCGTGGTAAACCACGACAAGATGCTCCATTCGCTGCTGCGCACCACCTGTGTGCCGACGATGGTAACGGGCGGCCATGCGTTGAACGCGCTGCCGCAACGGGCAACCGCGAACGTGAACTGTCGCATGTTCCCCGGCAACACCGCCGCGCAGACCCGCGCCGCATTGATCGCAGCCATCGCCGACCCTGCTGTCAGCGTCGGGGAACGGGTCAAGGACAAACCGATCGCCACGGCGCCCGCCATGGACCCCGCCGTCATCGGACCCATCGAGAGACTGGCGGCAAAATATTATCCAGGCGTTCCGGTGGTGCCGTCGATGTCCACCGGGGCCAGCGATGCCGTCTATACCGGCGCGGTGGGCATCCCGACCTATGGCGTGCCGGGGGTCTGGGGCAATCCCGATGGTGATGGCATCCATGGCCTGAACGAGCGCATCGAGGTACAATCGCTGCTGACCGGCAGGGCGTATCTGTATGACCTGGTCAGGGCCTACGCTTATTAATGAGGGGTTGGTAGCTCCGGCAAGTTCAGTTCGTTGATCGCCGCCAGCACGCGTGCTTCGATCTCTTCGCGCGGCAGGCCGATAGGAATCGTCTCGCCGAAACGCAGCGTGATCGTGCCGGGGCGTTTCCAGCGGCGGTGATACAGCGGCCCGCTGTTTACCGCGACCGGGACCACGGGCAGGCCGATCAGCTTGTAGAGCCCGGCGAAACCGGACTGCAATGGCGCATGCACCCCATGCGGAGTGCGGGTGCCTTCGGGAAAGATGGCTATGCCGCGTGTCGTTGCGGTCAGGCGGCGGGCATCGGCGACCATCTTGCGCAGCGCGCGGGCGCCCTGGTCGCGCTCTATCGCGACCACGCCATAGCCGTCCGCTACCCGGCCCCAACCGGGCAGGGCCAGCAGCGCGGCCTTGGCGAAAACCACCGGATAAGGCAGCATCACCGGCAGGTCGATCGCCTCGTACTGGCTCTCGTGCTTCAGCGCGACCATCACCGCGCCTTGCGGCACGACGCCTTCGATGCGGAGCTCGATGCCCAGGATATGCCTGGCGCAGCCGCGATGGAACGCGGCCCAGCGGTTGCTGATGCGGGGCAGATCGCGCGGTCGCAGCCACCCGGCCAACAGCGCCGCCGTGACATAAAACACGGTTCCGCCATAGAACACCGGATAGAACACCAGGCTGCGCAACACGTCGCCGAAGGTGGAGCGCTGGTCCATCAGCCCCTCAATGCCGCGACGCGCCGTGCCAGCAGCTTGCAATATTCCATGACCAGCGTGTTCAGCCGGGGCCGCGTTGGCACGGCATCCTCGATCACCGTGACATCGGTGGGCAACACCCGGCGCAATTCCCAATAGGCGCGGCGCATATGCCAGTCGGCGGTGACCAATCGCACCGTTTTGACCTGCCGCAGCGCGATCCATCTTAGCGCTTCCTGCGCGTTCGAGCGGGTATCGACCGATTCCTTCCCCAGCGTGACGCAACATTGCATCAGGCGCGGCTCGACGTGATATTCCGTGGCGAATTCCTGTTGCTGCACTTCGGGATCGACCCCCGCTACCAGCAGCTGCGTGGCCCAGCCCCGGCGCAGGACCTCCAGTCCGCGCGCGATCCGCCCCTCGCCGCCGGTCAACACGATGACGGCGCCGACGGGTGCGGCTTTATCCCCGGAGGCCGGCTTGGGTACGGTCACCGCGAAAACGATGAAGCCGAGCACCCAGCACAGCACCATCAGCGAGAGCAAGCGGCGTACCATCGCGCGGCTATAGCATCTTGTGCAGGGAATTCAGCACCGACAAACGCGCCGTCAGCATCGCCAGCGCCACCCCGGCCAGTGGGATCGATACCAGCACCAGCCAGTCGCCCGAACCCAGCGCGCCGGCGGCGATGATCCCGGCATCGAGACCGGCAAAACGCCTGCCCAGGAACACGATGACCACCAGCGCCACCCCCAGCCCGATCGCGCCGCCAACCGCCGCGTCGATGCCGATCGCACGCTGGACGATACGCGCGACCTGCGGATCGCTGCCACCCAGCATATGCACGATCTCGATGGTCGCGCGATGATCGTCGAGGGCCAGGCGCGCGGCCAGCAGCACCGCCGCTGCCGTCGCCCCTGCCAGCAATGCCACCAATGCCGCCGCCAGCCATTGCAGCGATGCGATCGCTTGGAACACCGGCGTCAGCCAACCCGCCTGTGCATCGATCCGCGCAGCCGGCGCGACCCGGTGCAATTGCCTGGCCAGTGCGGCCAGTCGCGCCGGGGTGACAGCGCCATCGAGTTGTGCGTCGATCAGTGCGGGCAGGGGGATCGCATCCCCTTCGTCTCCTCTATCCAGCCATGGCTCGGTCAGCGCATCGACTTCGCCTTGCGGTACCAGCCGGACCGCGCCGATGCCTCCCATCCCGCGCAGCAGTGCCACGGCGGCATTGGCTTGGCGCGCGCGGGGAGCGGGATTCGCTTCGACGATCTGTATCGTCACCCCCTCTGCCAGTTGCGTGCCCGCGACCGCCGCGACATTGTGCAGGGCCAGGCCGCCCGCAGCGGTGATAACGGTTACTGCTACCATGATCGCGACGACCAGCGGCATCGGCCCGGACAGTCGCGACAACGGCAGCAGGTCATCGCCCGGACCGCTCATGTGCTCGCCACCGGTCGCCGGGGCGGATAGCGCAACGCGCCGGTGGGATCGCTCAGTCGCCCCCTGTCCAGCCGCATGATCAGCGATTCGGGTACCTGCCGCAGTATCTGAACGTCATGCGTCGCCACCACCACCGTCATCCCCAGCCGGTTCAGCGCCGTGAACAGCTGCAACAGCTTGATCGCCATTTCGGGATCGACATTGCCGGTGGGCTCGTCCGCGATCAGCAGGTCGGGCTGCGCGATCACCGCGCGGGCGATGGCGACGCGCTGCTGTTCTCCGCCTGACAGATTGGCCGGTGGGGCCCGCATGCGATCGGCCAAGCCGGCCCATTCGAGCATTTCCGTAACGGCGCGGACGATGTCCGGTTCAGCCACGCCTGCAAGCCGCAATGGCAAGGCGACGTTGTCGAATGCCGACAGATGCCCGACCAGTCGAAAATCCTGGAACACCACCCCCAGCCGTCGGCGAAAACCGGGCAGGCGGTTGCGCGGCAAGTCCATCGCATCGGTCCCGAACATGCGGATCGCACCGCGCGACGGTCGCTGCGCCAGATACATCAGTTTCAGCAGCGACGTCTTGCCGGCGCCGCTGGTGCCGGTCAAAAAATAGAAACTGCCTTGGTAAAGCGTGAAGGACATGTCGCTCAGCACTTCGGGATCGGAGCCGTAGCGCAGCCCGACATCGTGGAACCGGGCAATTTCCCCTGCATCGGCCTCGATCATGGTTGACGACAATTTTGCGAGGCGTGCGACACCCCGCTATCAAGCGTCAATCCGCGGTATCGTCAATGTCTGCGGAAAAAAGGGTGTTGATGCGATGGTTTATACGTTGCGGACTTGTCGAATGGGCCATCGCCATGCTTTATGCCGACAACGATGATTATTGCCTGCCCCGCCTGTTCGACCCGCTATACCGTGCCTGACAGCTCGATTGGTGAAAATGGTCGCGTCGTGCGTTGCGCGAAATGTCGGAATAGCTGGTTCCAGGACGGGCCGGAAACAACCGAGGCTGCGGCCGAACCGCCCGAGGTGCCGATGCCGGCTCGGGCGGAAGCTGCGCCGGCGCCTGAAACTGCCGATATTTCTCCCCCGCCGCCCGTCGAACCGTCCGCGCCCGCCGATGAAGCCGATCTGGCCAAGTCGCGCGACTTCGCCCAGTCGCCGTCGAGCTTCGCTCACGAACCGCCTTTTCGGCCTCGGCGTCATCGCGCGACGAAGTGGGTGATCGCGGTGATCCTGCTTGCTCTGGTGGTACTCGCGGCGATCGGCGCCATGGCCCGGTTCGGCGTCCCCGACTGGTTGCCGCTGCCGCGCAGCAGTTTCGCCCAGGCGCAGCCCGATCTGGTCCTGGATTTTCCGCAGGGACGGCAGGAACGACGGCCATTGCCTAACGGCAGCGATTTTTTCAACGTCAGCGGATCGATTCATAACATTGGCCGGGATCATCGCACGGTGCCAATGCTGCTGATCGTGTTGCGCAATGGCCACAACGATATCGTCTACAGCCTGGAAACCGCGCCGCCCAAGCTGGTACTGGCCCCCGGCGAAAGCGAAATGGTCAACCAGGCAATCATCGATGCACCAAGTTCGGCGCGTGTCGCCGAAATCGGCTGGAAACAGCACTGATCGCCTTGAATGGCGTGCTGAATTCCAACTGACCATTTACCTTCTTATGCACCAACATAGCGATATAGCATCTTGGCGGACTTGATCCGGGATTCCGTTATATTGTTTACGCGACCATGCGGTAAATAAAATCAGGCCGTGATGGCCGTCACGCGCAAGCTCGGTAAAGCCGGCCTAATCAATTCCTTGTCAGGCACGAAGCCTGGACGACCCATCAAGGAGATGACACATGATCCGCTTTACCGCTGCTGCCCGTACCGGCCTGTTCCTCACCATCGCGGCAAGCTTCCTGGCGATGACTCCGCCGGCTTTCGCCGCCGACGATGACGCCGTGCCCCAGTCCGTGCTGAACGTCGCTCATACCGATTTCACTTCGGCCAAGTCGGTCGCGCAATTGAAGCAGCACGTCCGCCACGTTGCCTACGGTATCTGCACGGCAGATTCGGATGGCCGGGCCCTGATGTCGACGGACCAGCGCAAGTGCTACGAAACCGCCATGCGCAGCGGTCTGGCCCAGATCGAAACCAAGCGCGTCGCCGCGCTCCGCCAGTCCTCGCCCGCCCTGGCCTCCGCCCAGCTCCTGGAACGCGCGACACACTGAGCTTGACATGCCCGTCAACCTGCCGGAGCCTGCTGAGATATATCAGCGGGTTCCGGTGCAGGCGTTTTGGGCAAGCTGCGATCCGGCACAACGAAGGAAAAGACCATGCATTTCGTCAGGGTGGCCATTTCCCCGGCAGCCGCAGCAAAGCCATCGGCAATCGCCGGCCGAGCGCCGTGGGCCTATTAAATTGGCTTGTAACGACTACCGCGCGTAAGCGAACCGGCTTTGTCCGTTAGTCCCAAATCCAGTCTGGCGGCCATCATCACCGCCGCGCGAGCCGGCAGTGCCGGCTATGCCGCGGCCATGTTCGAAGCCGGCGGCTGGGCCGCGCGCACCGACGATCCCGCAGCCCTGGCAACCGGTGCCCGCCTGCTGAAAGACAGTGCGTTGCGGGCCACCGGCACGGAACGCCGGCGCTTGCTGATAGCGGCTGCCGACGCCTACGGCACTGCGGGCCGGGCCAACCCCCAGCCTTATACCAGCGTCACCGAAGCGACGCTGCGCCTGCTCGGCGGCGACCGCGGCGCGGCGACGGCGATTGCACACGCCTTGCTCGCCCAGTTGGCGCGCGACGATGGCTTTGCCGAAACCCCCTATTTCATCGCCGCCATCCGCGCCGAGGCGCATCTGGTGTGCGGCAATCTGGTTGCGGCGGCGGGGGCTATGCACCAGGCCTGCGCCGCCGACCCCGATGGCTGGTCCGACCGCGCCACCACCCTGGCGCAACTGGCGCTGATCCTGGACGCGATGGGCGCCGACCGGCATTGGCTCGATGCCTTTCGCCCGCCCCGTTCGCTGCATTTTGCCGGTCATCTCGGGATATCGCCCGAAGCCGGCGAGGGCCTGCGGGCGGAAGTCGTCGATTGGCTGGCGGTCGAGAACATCGGCTTCGGCTTCGGCGCGCTCGCCGCCGGGGCGGATATCATCATTGCCGAAGCGGTACTGGCCCGGGGCGGCGAGCTGCATGTGATCCTGCCGATTTCGCCGGAAGCGTTCCTGGACCAGTCGATCGCGCCTTACGACCCGTCGTGGACCCGGCGATTTCACGCCTGCCTTGCGGCGGCGCATTCGGTGCAATGCGTGACATCGCTGGCGGGCGCCTATGAGCCGCTGGCAACCAAGCTCGCCAGCGATGTCGCGATGGGCGCCACCGTAATGCACGCACGCATGCTGCAAAGCCAGGGCAGCCAGTTGCTGGTCATCGACGACGAAAAACGCGGGTTCGGGGCGGGACTGGGGACGAGCTATATCGGCGAGCGGTGGCGCGATACCGCCCGGCAACATTGCATCGTTGCCCCCCGCTCTGCGCCGGTGCTCGCCTCGGGCCTGCGGCAGGACCGCGAGGGGCGGACTGACCGGCGTCTGGCGGCGATGTTGATGATTACGTTCGACGGCCTCGATTTTTGCGATGAAACCGGCTTTGCCGATGCGCTCGACCGCGTCATCGTGCCGTTTCGCGCGGCTTGCATGGCGTTGCCGGTACAACCCGACCTGACCTTGTCGATGGGCAATGCCCGGCTGGTGGCTTTTGCCGATCCCGATGCCGCATGGCGTTATGCGCAGGGGTTGCTGGAACTGCCGCCGGGCGAGTTGCGCCTGCGACTCGCCGGGCATTACGCGCTCGCCCATTGGCTCGACGATCCTGCCGCGCTGGTCGGACGCGGGACTGCGCAGCTTGCCGCGATTGCGGCATCGGCGTTGCCCGGCGTGCTGACCGCAAGCGAGACGCTGGCCTCGGCACTGTTCGTCAATCTGGCGGATGACATGCTGGCGGAACATGTCGGCGAGGCGGGGGCGCTGAAACTCTTCGCCCTCACACCGCGCGCCAAGCGTCAATAAATCAGTTCTTCCAGCCGGTGTGGTGCCACGACTCGCAATCCCTGTCCGTCACGCCGGATGATGCCGCGCTTTTCCAGCGCTCCGATCGTCCGCGACACGGTTTCCCGCGTGCTTTGCACCTGCAGCGCAAAATTGCTCAGCACCGGTGCGGGTGAAATCGTCATGGCGGTGCCGGCCTGCGCCTGGCGCAGCAATTCCGCGTGGATGCGACCGGTTGCCGACAGCGTGGCACCTTCGACCATGCGTTGGGTGATGGCTCTCAGCCGCGTCACCAGCCGGCGCGATACCGACAGCGCCACGCAATGATAGTTGGTCATGAGATCGAGAAAGACGACGTTGGCAAACGCTGCCGCGGTGCTGGCGACCACCGCCGAGATATCGTGCCGGGCCGGCTCCGCTTCGAACAGGCCGGTTTCGCCGAACAATTCCCCCGCGCGATAGTCCTCCACCGCCACCAATCGGCCATCCATGGCAAATGCACACATCCGCGCCAGCCCATCGATCAGGACATGAACATGCTCGAACACCTGGTTGCCTTCGACAATGACCGCCCTGGCGGGATAATCGCGCACGCGCGCCTTGAGCGCGATGGCGGCGGCAACCGCTGCGCTGCACCCAAAAGTGTGTGCCAGCACCCGTTGCGCGTCGGTTTGGCTGGCTGCGTCCATGCCCGGTTTTAGCATGGATCGGGGCCGGGGCAAACCTGCGCGGTTGACGCTCCGTCCTGCCGGGCTACCTTTGCCGGCAATGGCTTTACCCATCGTCGCGCGCGCTATCGTCTCGATCGGTGTCACCGGCCATCGCGCAGCGCGACTTGGCGATATCGACATGGCCGCGCTTACGGCTGTTGTCGAGCGGACCCTCGCCACGGTTGGGCTGGCTGCTGCCGGCGTGCCGGGATTGCCGGTCGAATTGCGCCTGATAACCGCGCTGGCCGATGGCGCGGATACCATCGTTGCCGAATGCGCGCTGGCTCGCGGCTGGAGGCTGGATAGCGTGCTGCCCTTTACGCGCGAAGCGTATCTCGCCGACTTTGCCGCGCCGCAAAGCCGCGCCGCGTACCGACGCCTGCTGGCCAGGTCGGATGTGGTGGTCGAGCTGCCCGGCGTGCATCGGGACCATGAAAGTTCCGCCGCTTACGAATGCGCTGGTCGATTCGTTCTCGCCCGGGCCGATGTCCTGCTGGCGATATGGGATGGCCGCCCGGCGCAGGGGCGGGGGGGCACCGGCCAGATTGTCGCGGAGGCGGTGATGCAGGACCTGCCGGTCATCCTGATCGACCCCGAAGGCGCGCAGGTCCCGGTCCTGCTGTGGAGCGGGCTGACCGGAAACGATCGCGGGCGGCACAGCGTGACGACGGTGCCGCGCGGATCGCTCGATGCGCTGCCGGGGGCGATCCGCAAGCGATTGTTATCGCACGGCCAACTCGAATGATGTCAGGGGGCCTGTAAGCCGGGTTCTGTCTTGCCGGCGGTTTCCCGCCTGCATGGGCAGCCATTCCTCTCGGCGCGACGTTGCCGCCGCGCTCCAGCAACCAACCCGGACAGTATGGGCGCGAAACCTGCCTGTCCCAGCCTGCGCCGGAACGCACTGTCCCTATTCGGTCTTGCTCCGGGTGGGGTTTACCATGCCGCTGCCGTTACCGGCCGCGCGGTGCGCTCTTACCGCACCCTTTCACCCTTACCTCACGCTGTTCGCCCAAAGACGAAAAAGCCTGATCGGCGGTTTGCTCTCTGTGGCACTTTCCCTAAACTCAGGGGCAAGCCCCCAAATCCGGCGGGCGTTACCCGCCACCCTTGTTTCGTGGAGCCCGGACTTTCCTCGACCTTCGAACCCGCCCATGCTGAGCGTGTCGAAGGGCGCGGCTGCCCGGCCCCCTGACGCGGCTCAACTAGCATCATCCGGGTCATCCTCCAAGCTGTCTCGCATCACCAGCAATTCGAACAGCAGCGCGCCGGTCTCGCCGTCGACTTCGCCATCGATGATACGCGGGCGAAAGCGGCGCTGGAAGGCGCGGACGGCGGCGTGGCCATCGGCGATGTCATAACCGAATCGCTCCAGCGCGAGATAGAAGGCACCGGGGTTTTCATGTAGCAGGCGGATGCGCGGGCGCGGGGTTTCCAGCGCCAGCCCGAGATCTGCCAGCATCTCCCAATCGAACAATTCGCCGGGGTCCTGCTTGCGCACCGGGGCAATATCAGAATGGCCGACGACATTACCGGGATAGATCCGGCGCCGCCAGCAGATGTCGGCGAGCAACGGCAGCAGCGAACTCATCTGCGCCTCGGTGAACGGCTGATAGCCCCATTCATGACCGGGATTGACCAGTTCGATGCCGATGCTGGCCGAATTGACATCGGTAATCCCGCGCCAATAGGATCGCCCGGCGTGCCAGGCGCGCTTGTCCTCGGTCACCAGCCGGGTCACCGTGCCGTCCTCGTCGATGACATAATGCGCCGAAACCTTGGCAGCGGGATCGGTCAGCCGCGCCAGTGCCTCGGCAGCGGTCGGCATGCCGGTGTAATGCAGCACCACCATCGAGATCGGCAGCGCCCGCTCGTCCCAGTTAGGCGACGGCAACTCGCGGTGGATGAGCTCGTTGATCGGGCGTCCTCCTCAATCAACCGATCGGCAGCACTGCGCCCAGCACCAGGGCCTCATCGGTCAGCGCATATTGCAATTCGCCGCCGACGCCGTCCGCCAGTTGATGGAGCATTGCCGCGGGCGCGGTGCGGCTCGACAATTCGCTCGCCACCAGATCGCCCGCCAGCGCGCGGCCAACGGTCGCATCGAAAGCGATGCGCGGCCCGGTCGCGCGAACCGCGATTTCACATAGATTGCCGCGCAGTTCGGCGGCGATATCCAGCGTCCCGCCGCGTACCAGTGCCTCGATCGCGATCAGGCCGAAATTGAGCAGCACCTTCACTGCGGGCTTGGGCAGCGAATCGGCGCTTACCGCCCAGCCCAGTTCGATCCGCCCATTATTGCCGACCATTGCCTCGATCAGCCCGTGCGGTTCGCTGCTGGGGATGGTTTCGTCGAAGCCGCCCGCAGCGCCGAAGGCGAGCCGAAAGAATTTCAGCTTGTCCGCTGAAATCCGCGCGCTTTGCTCCAGCAGTTCGAAGCAGCGCTTGCGCATTTCGGGGTCTTTTTCATCGGCCAGCAGCTCCAGCCCGTTCATCATCGCGCCAACCGGGCTGAGCAGGTCGTGGCACAGCCGCGAACATAGCTGGCTGGCGATATCCAGCGCCCCTGCTTGGTCGGCGTGCTGGTCGTCGGCAAGATGCGGTGTCATCCGGTAGTTCCTGTAACTGCAATTGCTCGTCGCGATCGGTGGGTTGGCGACGCCGTGCTTGTCACAATCCGGCTTCGGGAACAATCCGGGTCAGGCGACAAATTCGCGTGCGACGCGCTCGATCCGCAGCGCTCCAGACCGGCGGTTTGGCGCGCTTCACCGATCTATGACGCGATCGCGCCACTTGTCACCGCGATATCCATGCCCATCTTGTTAGCGATGTCTGGGGGGCAAAGCACTATCGAAGGCGTCACTGTCGAGGCCGGTCGGCTGGACAAGACGCTCGCCGACGCCAGCGGACTCTCTCGCGAGCGGATCAAGGCGTTGCTGAGCGATGGCCGCGTCCGCCTGAACGGCCAGCCTGCCAGCGAGCCGGCACGCAAGGTCCCCGCCGGCACCCATTTCGCCATCCGCCAACCGGCGCCCGCCGCCGCCTCCGCACAAGCTCAGGATATCCCGCTGGTCGTGGCCTATGAAGACGACCAGTTGATCGTTATCGACAAACCGGCGGGACTGGTTGTCCATCCCGCCCATGGCAACCTCGACGGCACGCTGGTCAACGCGCTGCTCTATCATTGTGCCGGGCAGTTATCGGGGATCGGCGGCGTGGCTCGGCCGGGCATCGTCCATCGCATCGACAAGGATACGTCGGGGCTGATCGTCGCCGCCAAGACCAATGCCGCGCATGAAGGCCTGGCGCGCCAGTTCGCCGACCATTCGCTCGAACGCGCCTATTTTGCGATCACCGCCGGCCAGCCCATCCCGGCCGCCGGGACGGTGCGCGGGGCGATCGGGCGATCGTCGCGCAATCGCAAGAAAATGGCGCTGGTCGAAGACGGCCAGGGCAAGCATGCCGTCACCCATTACCGCACGCTGGAGCGCTTGCACAAGGGGAGCGGCGCGGCGCTGATCGAGTGCCGGCTGGAAACAGGGCGCACGCATCAAATACGCGTTCACATGGAGTCAATAGGCCATGCGCTATTAGGCGATGCTTTGTATGGACGCACGCCGGCTCCGCTACGATTGTTGCTCGCTGAACGGAACTTCGAACGTCAGGCGTTGCATGCCGCAACCCTGGGATTTATCCATCCGACGACTGCAAAAAAGTTACGTTTCGACAGCGCGATGCCGACCGACATGCGGGAACTTATCGATGCCCTGCGCGCTGACATGGGTATCGGCGCCAGATAGTCAAGGCCAGGTATCGTGCGAAATAGTGGATACAGATTATCTCGCTTCGAATGATGTCACGCCACAGACTGTGGTATGCCGATATTCGTAATTTTTTCGGGGAATGCCGCTGGCGGGGTTCCTGACGCCGGATCGACTCGTGAAGGACAATGGTACCGTGACCAGAGAATCCAACCTGACGGCTGTTCCGAGCCTCGGCACCGAGGCAGGGCTCAACCGTTATCTGGCTGAAATCAAGAAGTTTCCGGTACTCAGCCCGGAAACCGAATATATGCTGGCCAAACGCTATCAGGAACATCAGGATCCCGAGGCTGCCGCGCAACTGGTGACCAGCCACCTGCGACTCGTCGCCAAGATCGCGATGGGTTATCGCGGTTATGGCCTGCCCGTGGCCGAGCTGATTTCCGAGGGCAACATCGGCTTGATGCAGGGGGTCAAGAAATTCGAGCCCGATCGCGGTTTCCGTCTCGCCACCTATGCGATGTGGTGGATCAAGGCGAGCATGCAGGAATTCATCCTGCGCAGCTGGTCGCTGGTCAAGATGGGCACCACCGCCGCCCAGAAAAAGCTGTTCTTCAACCTGCGCCGGATGAAGAAAAACCTCGATGCCTACGAGGATTCCGATCTGCGACCCGCCGACCTGACCAAGATCGCCACCGATCTGGGCGTGTCGGAACAGGAAGTCGTCAACATGAACCGGCGCATGATGATGGGTGGCGATGCCAGCCTCAACGTGCCGCTGCGCGAAGACGGCGAAGGCCAGTGGCAGGACGTGCTGGCCGACGACAATCCGCTGCAGGACGAGACCGTAGCCCAGGCGCAGGAAGCGCATTGGCGTCACGCGCTGCTGAGTGAAGCGCTTGACAGCCTCAATGACCGGGAGCGCGCGATCCTGACCGAGCGCCGGCTGGTCGATGAACCACGCACGCTGGAAGAACTGAGCCAGGAATACCACGTCAGCCGCGAACGTGTCCGCCAGATCGAAGTACGCGCGTTCGAAAAGCTGCAGAAGGCGATGCAGTCTATTGCCGGGGAACGCCGTTTGATGCTGCCGGCGGCGTAGTGGGGGTTCAGTTTCCCGTGTGAGGAAATTCGAAACATCCTCTGCCTGCTAGACGTTGCGACAGGGCCGGGAATATGAATTGCCCTCCTCACTCGCCATGTCACGGGTTGCACTTCACGGGTGTTGAACGGCAAGGGATTGGTGGACTGGCGACAGGCAGGTTTCTGCGACCCGGGTGGCGATAACTACCATGATCCCGGATCACCGGCTTTCCAGATTGGACCGTTGAATGGGAAAGCCTGAGCGCAAGCGGAACGCTTAGTCGCGCCGCTGGGAAGTCAACTTAGCCGTGAAGAACCACACCACTGCCGCATCGAAGCTTGCGTGAAATGCGGCACGGCTGAACCCTGGCGCGCTTTGGCAAAGCTGTGGCATTGCAGCAGGGTCGGCACAGGGTGCCAAAAAGTCGAAGTGGCCGGCACCCGGCACGGTGTGGAACTCGGGCTGGCCGGGCAGCGCCGCGCGGACGGCATCAGCATAGAACGGAGCTGGAAGAATCCGGTCATCATCAGCACGCCATAGCTGCACCGGCACCTGAACCTCGGTGAGACCGGCGCGATCAAATGCGAAGCCTAGTGCCGGGGCAGCGATGACGGCGGCCTTGATGCGCGCATCCCGCAAGTTGAACCAAGGCGTGTTCGCTGCGCGCGGCTGAGACTTGATAAGCTTGCAATCGAAGAAGTCCGGATGCTGCGCGCAATGGCCGGCAAGGCGGGTCAAGTCGGGCCGTCCCCCGACCGCTGCCAGGACAGTGAACCCACCGGCGGAAAAGCCGAACGCGCCGATGCGGTCCGGGTCGACGGCGGCATGGCCCGGCCATGCCTGCAGCATGTATGAGATCGTGGCGCTGAGCGCGGCCGGCCGGTCCTCGATTCGGGTCGCACGACTGTTATCCCGCCAGTTGTCGCCGGGATGGGTCAAAGCGGCGACGATGAAGCCGGCGCGGGCTAGTGCCACGGCGGTATCGACATGGCCGGCAAAGTCGCCTCCGGTGCCATGCGATATGACGACCAGCGGATGGCGCCCGCTCGCCATGCTGCCGCCGGGAACCACGTCCTGCGAGTAGAGCCCGAGCCGCTGATGGGAGGGCGTCCCTGACGACGGATACCAGATGCCTACCTCTATGCCATCGGCGGTAGTTTGGTGCTCAAAACCAGCTTGGCTCGATTGAGCCTCGGCGGCTGGCGCGGATATTGCAACGAACAGGGCGGCGACAGCAATGCGCAACGACATGATGGGACTCCTATAGATAATGCGGAGTGTGATGTTGCACCGGCGCCCTCGGCGAAAGCCGGGTTTTCGCGACTGGGCGAATGGGTTCGCCAATCGGCGAACAGGCTTTGCCGTTTGCCATGGCCGAAGTAGAAGGCGGCATGACCCGCCTCATTACCCTCGTTCCTGCTATCAGCAGCGCAGCGATGCCCATGTTGCGCTGGGCCGGCATCGCTGTCGCTGCCGGCGCTCTCCTGGCCGTCCTGGGGCCGTTCGGCAGCTACCTGAACGGCGATGCGCTCCAGCTTGCGGCCTATTGGATTATCGCGATGCTGCTCGGCTCCGTACTGTACGGGGCGGCATACAGGATCGTCAGGAGATTGACGCCTCGAAGTTCCCGCAGGTGGTGGCCCACCCTGGTCGGAGCCATGCTGCTGGCCAGCGCACCCGAAGCGCTGTTGACGCGAATGGGGGCATTCTGGCTGTGGCCCGCAATGGCGCAGCTTCGCTTGCCGTTGCTTCTGTGGTATGCGCAGACAGCGACGATCGGGCTGATCTCCATGGCGGGGGTGAGCGTCGTCCTTCGCCGCTCGGAACCACTACCAAAAGATGATGCTAGCCCTCCGCCAGAGGTTCAGGCCAGCGGGTTGTCGCTGGGCGGGGACGTGCTGGCGCTGCAAATGGAGGATCATTACGTCCGCGTGCATCGGCCAACCGGGTCCGAATTGATTCTGATGCCGCTGGGCCGTGCGATCGAGTGCGCCGAGCCGAAAGGATTGCGAATACATCGATCATGGTGGGTTGCGAGCAATGCCGTTGCCGCCGTGGAAGGAAATGCCCGCTCCATGCGGCTCATCCTTTCAAACGGTCTAGTCGCGCCGGTCGCCCGTTCGGCCGTTACTCACCTCAAGGCCGCAGGGTGGACCGCCGATGCGAAGAGCGGCATCGACCTTTGGAAGCAGGGAGTGCCAGTCCCGAAGGGTTGAACCAGACAAAAGCGATTGATCTGCGCTTCCCTCAAACGAACCTCTAACGGGAATATACGCTTCCAATGCTCGTTACTCGCGCCCGTGGGCCACGCTTTGTCGAAACTGCCTATCGGACATGGAGAAATGGGATGCAGGGCAGCGGTTTGAACGGCAACTTTCGGAATTGCGTGCCGATCGATTGAACGGCCCGGAAGGGGCGGAAGCCGTCATCTACACTTCGTCGGTACATGCGACCGAACTGCTGGTGGCTTCCAGTCTACGGCGCTGCGACAGGATATAAACCTCGATCTGCGCGCAACGCGGACAGGACCGGGGCTGGGGCGATGGCCCCAGAATCTGCGCTCCTAACTCCGATTGCACCCTGACGCCGTTCCGCTACATCGCGCCATGCGTTTGTTCCCCCGCCCCGCGTCCGGTCACGGCCTTGTCTTTGGACTGATATGGTGGCTGGCGCTGGCGCTGGTCTATTTCCTGCTCGCCTCGGTGCTGATTACGGTGATCTACCGCTTCATACCGCCGCCGATTACCGTGACGATGATCGCCGATCCGCACGGTTTCGACAAGCAATGGACGCCGTTGTCCCGCATCGATCGCAGCATGGTCGATGCGGTGATTGCGGGTGAGGACAGCCGCTTTTGCCAGCATCATGGCTTTGACCAGCATGCGATCGAGGTGGCGATGGCGCGGAACGTCAACGGCAAGAAGCTGCGCGGCGGGTCGACGATCAGCGAGCAGACCGCTAAGAATGCCTTCCTGTGGCAGGGCGCCGGCTGGACCCGCTATGTTCGCAAGGGGCTGGAGACCTGGTTTACGGTGTTGATCGAAAACATCTGGGGCAAGCGGCGGATCATGGAGGTGTACCTCAATGTCGCCGAAACCGGCGTGGGCACTTACGGCGTGGAGGCGGCGGCCCGGCAAGATTTCGGGCATGGCGCCAATGACCTGAGCCAGATCGAGGCCGCCCGGATCGCCGCCGCTTTGCCCAGCCCCAAGAAGCGCGCGGTGGTCGGTGCCTCTGGATTTGTTCGGCGGCATGGCAATTCGATTGCGGCTCGAAGCGGGGTGGTCCGGCGTGGCGATCTGGATAGCTGCGTTTACGATTGAGCCAATCTGTGCCACGGGACGCGCATGACCAGCCATAATCACAGCCATGCCGACGCAGGGCATTCCCACGAGGGACATGCCCACGGCACCGCCAACTCCGGGCACGGGCACGGGCACGGGCATCACCACCACGGGCCGCTGGCAGGGCGCGCCTTCGCCATTTCGGTCACGCTCAACCTGGCATTCGTCATCATCGAGGCGGTGGCGGGGATTCTCGGCGGATCGATGGCGCTGCTGGCCGATGCCGGGCACAATCTGTCGGATGTGCTGGCGTTGCTGATGGCCTGGGGGGCCAGCCGGCTGGCCAACCGTCCGCCATCGGAGCGGTTTACCTATGGCCTGAAAAGTTCATCGATCCTGGCGGCGCTGGCCAATGCCGCAATGTTGTGGGTGGCACTGGGTGCGATCTTGATCGAAACGTTGCAGCGGCTGGCTCACCCCGCGCCGGTCTCGGGTCATTGGGTGATGATCGTCGCAGGCGCGGGCATCCTCGTCAACGGCGTGTCGGCGATGCTGTTCGCGGGCGGCAACCGGAACGATCTCAATTTAAGGGCCGCTTTCCAGCACATGCTGGCCGATGCTGCCGTGTCCGCCGGGGTAGTGGTGGCGGCCCTGCTTATCACCCTGACCGGATACAACTGGATCGATCCGGTCACCAGCCTGGCGATCCTGGCGATTATCGGCGCCGGCAGTTGGTCGCTGTTGCGGGATTCGGTCAAACTGGGGCTGCTGGCTGTGCCCGACCAGATCGATGTATCAGCGGTGCGGGGTTTTCTTGCCAAACAGGGCGGGGTAACCGCGGTTCACGACTTGCATATCTGGCCGATGAGCACGACCGAGACGGCGTTGACCGCTCACCTGGTCATGCCTGATGGCCACCCCGGCGACGATTTCCTGCATCAGTTGGCCGGACGACTGGAACAGAAGTTCACCATTTGCCACGCTACGATCCAGGTCGAGACCGATGCCGGGCATGAATGCGCCTTGCATCCCGACGAAGTAGTCTAATGAATTACCGCGCCGGCTGTAAAAGCTAACTGCAGCAGACCCACTAAAACTACGCCATAGTATAATTGAAATTGAAGTTGAACCCGGCTGCTGCGACCGCCAGTAGTCCATAAGCCCACGCCGCCGTCGGATCGGCAATCATATCGTTAATCATCGCCTGTTTGCTGAAATAGCCGATGGCAGCGTACATTTGTGCGGTAGTCATGGGGCTGGATGCCGACACGACATTATCATTATCGGTCATCTTGATGGATGATAGGCTGCCGTGAGTCCCTGCTGCCATGGACAAGCGACGCGCTGGCGGAGCATAAGCATAGGCGCGATTGTGATTGAAAGTCATATTGCTTACTTGGGCGGTGACGTTATTTTGAACACTGAGCCAGCAATTGTTTACTTTACCATAGCCGGGATTATTGACGGCAAGAGAATAGGACAGGTAGCTATCGGCTTTGCCATCGCTGCTGGAAAAGCCCTGCATGCGTGGGTTGCTGGTCGAGATGTCCGCCCCGCCGATCATCAATTGACAATAGGCGTGCTGTGAGACGCCGTTCGGAGATTCGGTATCCGAACCCGATCCGCCCGATTTGAAGTCCGGTGTCGGACAATCGATGATGACATTGTGATGGCAAACATGGTTTCCGCGCAATGATAAGCCGGCTGCCGAGCCATCGATCAAAACGTTCCGACGTACCAGCGAGGTGGTGCCCAAACCGTTGTGCAGATAAAGGCAGTGTTTAAAGATATCCGGCCCGCCGGCCGATGCCGCGGCATCGCGTGATGCCCCGACCTTCCATCCGCAGTGCCAAAATACGCAATCTTCAATCGTCAGGTTGACGTTTTCCGAATAAATCCCGCAAATATGCGATCCCTTGGTATCGTACTGCCCATAGCTCGCACAAAAGCGCACAATATTATTCTTACTCGTATTGAATCCGGCATGCGGATTCACGTTTTCAAGGACCAATTCCAGATTATTAAAGACCATTCCTTCAAAAAGCATGTTATTTTGGCAATACACCCAGTTCATATACTGGCCATTTCCGGCGCTAAGCCATTGCATGCCGCGAAAGACCCAGCCGCCGTAATCCACGGCATCGCCCCGGCCATTATTTGGCCAAACGCCGGTGCCCAGTTTCCAGATCGGGCGCGCGCCCTGCGACCCGGTTCCCGCCCGGCCATGTTTTGCTACATTGAGCGGATCGCTTGAGTCATAGGATTGAAAGCACGCCGGATAGCTTGCGCCGATACCGTGATAGTACATCGTGCCGTAAGTAATTTTATCGATAATAAAGGTTTGGCCCTCGGCAAAGAAAAACTGATTGCCTTCCCCGCCTGCAACTGTCGGATAGACGGAGTTCATGGCATCTGCATATGAATCTTTTGGCCCAAAAATCGCGTTCGGGGCGCCGGGACCGGTCGCGCCGCCTTGATAATGAGTTCCAGAACCGTTCATTTCATAACCTGGATAGGGACTTAATCCATTATACGATGGAGAGCCGGTAACGGTGTTGACCCATACCTGCTTCGCCCCCTGCGCTCGCAACGGAAAATATGTCACGAAACCCGATGCGTCGGTAGCGCCCATGCCCTGGTCCCGGTCCGGTTTTGGCAGGTTGCCATAGCTTCCGCTAAGCCGATTGATCGGTTTCGCCTTCGCGCCCGGTACCTTGAGCGAAAGCGCCAATGCGCCTACGCTTCCAGTAACAATAAATCCTTCTAATACTTTACGACGCTCGATCATGAGGTAATCCCTGTTATTTAATTATCAGCATAAATTTAATTATTTGGCCACACCAGCCCAAGTATTACGGCTCATGACGGCGTTGTGCGCTAACCAATTTCGAGATTGGTAGCGCTTGTTGTAAATTACGTGATAATATTCGCCCAAACGATACGTAAATTCCACAAGCCCCCACAGACTTGCGGTGAGCACAATTCAGTTTGCAGGAATCTCCCCTCCCCGCGCGGACAGAGTGAGCAAGGCGAGGCAATGATCAAGCCCGAATGAGGCGGACGAGCGTCTGGCGGCGGCGAGCCGATAAACTATTGGTACCAAAACGATCTGCTGAAATTCGGGACCATCTTCCCCTCCCCGTCTACCCGGAGATTGTCGAAGGGCTGCCCTTTTCTCGTGCCATCGCGGGGCGATTGTATGGTTGGTAGCGGAGGAGGGACTTGAACCCCCGAAACGCGGATTTTGTTTCCGGATCCCGGCTCAAACGCGCGGCGATTATCAGCGGAAAACCGCCAGCTTCACGATAATACGCAATCCTTCGTTGGCGGTCAGCGACACACCAAATCCGGCACAGGTGGGCGGCTGACCTGCCCCTCTCGATTATCGTTGCCGCTGCTTTTGACTGCATCCACGACTGGCAAATGCATGGCGCCGATATCAGAGCTTCACGCTGTTCAGGCGCAGTGCGTTCACCACGACCGTGAAAGACGACAGCG
>CAZZYX010000021.1:0-36405 GCA_964658485.1 uncultured Acetobacteraceae bacterium
GTCCTGCGCCAAGCCCTGCACCCAAGCCGAGCCCATCGCCGAGCCCATCTCCGTCGCCGACGCCCAGTCCGTCCCCAACGCCAGGCTCAGGTACAACCGGCCAGGCTTTCTCGGCCTGGATGCCGCCACCTTACCCGCCCTATCCAACAACGACCCCGCCCATCCCGATCACTCCACCGGCCCCCGCTCTGGCGCCCGCAGCGGCAGCGCAACCCGCCCTCGATCTCGGCCAGATTACCAAGTTGATCGGCGGCTCTCCGTCGTTGGGCGTGGTCGGCATAGTTGGATTGGTCGTGCTCGGCGTAGTCGGCATCGTCGGAATGTCGGAAAAACCGTGACCCGGCGAAGGAGCGATATGCGGTTCCCCCAGTCCGGGGCCAGGCAAGCGGAAAGCAGGCAGCAGCGTGACCCCGATCAGTGTCATTGTTCCGGTACGAAACGAAGGGGAACGGATCGGGGCAATGATCCGCTCGGTCATTGCCGGCCGGTCGAGCCCGTTCCCCCTGGAACTGGTGATCGTCGACGACGCCTCGACCGACGGCTGCTGCGACCGGCTAGAGGAGATTGTGGGCTCGTCCCCGGCAACGCTGCTGACAGTCGTCCAGTTGCCGCATTGGTCGGGTATTCCCGCCGCGCGCAATTGCGGTGCCCGGGCGGCCCGCTACCCGATCTACCTGATCACGGACGGCAACACGCGCTTTCCGCCGCGCTGGGACATACCGATCCATCACGGCTTCAACCGCTCCCGGCTGCTGGCGATTACGATACGGGACATGGCCTCGCCGTTCACGGGTTTCGGTTGCCAGCTTCAGTTGCCGTCGATGGGCCTGACCTGGTTACCGATCGCAACGGCCTATGGCGGATATGCCCCGATCGCGGCCTGTACAGGCACGGTAATCGATCGCGGGCTGTTTCATCATCTGGGCGGCTATGATGAAACGCTGCCGCTTTATGGGGCCGCGGAGCCGGAATTCAGCCTGCGTGCCTGGTTGTCCGGGTATGAGATCGTCACCCTGCCTGAGCTCCAGCTTTTCCATCGTTTTCGCCCGCGAGCCGAGCTGGACGCCTATCTCGCCGCGATGGGAGAGCTGCAGCTTGGCAATTATCTCCGCTTCGCCTGCTACTATCTGCCCGACGAACTGCTGGCGCGGACATGCGAATATTATGCGCGCCATCGACCCGACCATTTTCCGCAAAGCTGGGCGGCGCTGGCGCATGGCGATGTCTGGTCCAGGCGTGCCGAGCTGGCACGCCTGCCGCGCAACTTCGAATGGTTTGCCGCCACTTTTCCGCCGCTGTGGCAACCGTAAACGCTACTACCGGCCCCAACTCCAGCAAGGAATTTGCTGATGCCGACGCTTGCCGTAATTATCGCCGCCAAAGGCGCCGGACGCTGGCTGGGCGAGTGCATCGCTTCTGTCTTGAGCCAACGCTTGCCGGCGGGCTGGTCGCTGGGGGTGGCAGTCGGCATCGACGCCTGCCCGGCAACGCTGGCAACGGCTAGCCGCTTTGCCCGTTCATCGCGGGTCGCCTTTCGCTATTTTCCAGAGCATGTTGGCCCCTACGTCGTCTATAATTCGCTCGCCTGCGTAACCAGGGCGGATGTTATCGCTCGCTTCGATGCCGACGATATCATGCTTCCCGGATATCTCGCCGAACAGGCCGGGTTGCTGGATAAGGAGCTTCGGCCGATGATCGTTCGAACCTGGTCGACCTTTGTCGATGAAGCGCTGCAACCGCACGCAGCGCTGCTCGCGGATGGCACGCGACTGGGGCCGGACGGCCATCGCTGCAACACGTCCGACGGGCAGTTCCTGATGACCCGCGCAGTGTTCACGCGGCTTGGTGGCTTCCAGGGGTGGCCATGCCATGCCGACACCGAATTCCTGCAGCGGGCGCGCTGGATCGGTACGCCGTTTCAGGTCGTGGAGCGGTGCATGTACCTGCGACGCGTGCATCCGACTTCACTCACTGCCTCGGCGCATACCGGTTACCGATCAACCTTGCGTCAGCATTTCGCCCAGAAAATCAAAGAATCACGCCGTGGTTACGCCTCAGGCATCGCACCGGAAAGGATCCGGCCGGACGTGGCGCGCTACGTCCCCGTCGGATATGGTAGCTGAGCGCGCCGCGATGTTGACGATCGTCACTCTCAACTGGGCTCGACCCGCCGTGATGCTGGACAATATCCGCCGCTATGCGGCCTACGCTACCGTCGATCGTATCCTGTGCTTCAACAACGGGCCGGCCCTCGGCACGAGCAGGCTGCCGAACAAATGCGTGATGATCGAGGCGTCGCAGGATCTTGGATTGTGGACTCGCTTCGCCGCCGGCGCGCTGGCGCGGACCGAGGCGATCCTGCACACCGACGACGACATACTCGTTCCAGAATCGACGCTGGATGTTCTCGTCCGGTGCTGGCTGGCCGCGCCGGGCAGTTGCCATGGCCTGCACGGTCGCACCGCACGACCCGCCTATCAATATGGCAATCTGTTCGGGCCGGTGGAAGTCGTCCTGACCCGTGCGGTCGTGTGCAGCCGGCGGGTCAACAATGCGGCACTTTCGGCAACCCCTCTGTTCGAAGACTTGCGCGGCGAGCCACATGGCAATGGCGAGGACATCATCCTGTCTTTCGCCGCAATGGCAACGTCGCGCAACCTGAACATGGCCTATCAGCTTCACTCGACCAATCGCGACGTCGACGACGCCACCGCAATCCACCACCGCTGGCCCGGCCATCTGCAGCATCGCCAGCAGATCGTGGAACGATGTCGATCCGTATTCGGGCTTTGAAGAGTAACTGGCGCAACCGGTGGAGCAATGACGAGCATGGCCACACTGCTAAAAACCCAGCCCTCGTGGCCGCCCACGCGGACGGTGCCGATCGTACGCTACGAGGAGTTTCTCGCTGCGCCAGACCTGCATGGGCTGCTCGATTATACGCGGATGCAGGCGCCTAACTTCATGCCGTCCCAGGTGACGCGCGAGGATGCGATGGGCGCGCTCGACGACACCCAGCGCCGGTCACTGGTGTTGTTCGACCTGGGCCGCTTCGATGCGCTGTTCCGCCGCAACCTGCAATTTTTCCTGCCCCATGTCCTGTTCAACCTTGACCTTGCGCCGTTCCCGGTCGCGCAACTCGAACTGCAGATGACGGCATCCAGCGATGGCGGATTTTTCCGTCCGCATACCGATACCGGCGACGGCGTGCTCAGTACCCGTCAACTGACCTTCGTCTATTTTTTCCACCATGAGCCCCGGCGTTTCGATGGAGGTGCGCTGCGCATCTTTGCCGGGGGCGATCACCCCGACAAGCCGGAAGCCGAAGCACCGTTCGAACTGGTCTTTCCGCGTCAGAACGAGATCGTCTTCTTTCCGAGTGGGCTGTTGCACGAAATACTGCCCGTGGCCTGCCCGTCGCGGAACTTCATCGACAGCCGCTTTACCGTGAACGGGTGGTTCCGGCGATGAACATGCAGGTTTTAGCGGGTCGCTATCGCTGTCTGCTGGACGAGCAGCCGCTGTATCTCGTCCCGCCACGGTTGCTGTCCCGCGACGTCAGCGCTGCGACAATGGTCAATCCGGGTTGCTGTTTTTCCTGGCGCGGCCAAGCGCCGGGCGGTCCGTTGCCGCCGGCGTTGGCCGCAGATGCGTTCATGCCTTCGGACTATATCGTGTGGGCGCCCGATCGCGCTACCTTGGTGACGTGGCCTTACTGGATCGGCGCCGACCTGTTGCCCTTTGTCGAACGGCTGGAGCCGGGCCGCCCCGCGCCGCGCGACCTGCCCGAACGCGTACGCTGGATCCTGGCGCTAGCCGATATCCTTGTTCCACCCGAACAGGGCGTGGGCGGACGTGGCGAATGGCTGCATTACCTGCCTTATCGCGCGGGCAGCTTCCGCGAGGGTTTCGTGGTCATCCCCCACCTGATCCCGCCGTTCCACCTCGGCGCGTTGCGGCTGTATTACCGGCGCAAGGTTCGCGCCGGGTCATTCGTGTTTGGCGATGGCCAGGTGGCGCGCCGCTACGCCGGGCACAACGAGCCACTGGCAGCGTTCGTGCAGGCGCAGTTGGCCGGCGTCATGGCCGAAGTCGCAGCCATGGCGATCAAGCCTTCCTATGCCTATTTCGTCGCCTACCAGGACGGCGCCAGTCTGGCCCGCCACACCGATCGCGAGCAATGCGAGTATAGCGTAACGCTGCTTGTCGATGCGACGCCGGAGCCGATCGAGCAGGTGCCGTGGCCGATAAAGTTGCGCAAGCTGCGGCGCGAGTTTGGCATCTGGCAATATCTTGGTGAATCCCTGCTTTATCGGGGCAGGGCGCTGGAACATTCACGCGATCCCCTGCCTGGCGGGCACACCTCGACATCGCTGCTGCTGCACTATGTCGACCAGGACTTCGCCGGAAGCCTGCGCTGACCGAGATGCAACACCTTCTTCTCACCAAGCTCGCCGTCGGCACGCCTTCGACAGAGTGGCTGCATTATCGACTGCATTATCCCATTTGCATCGGGTCGATGGCGCCATCGTGGGTGGAAATCGCGCATGCAGCGAATATGTCGAACAGGTTACCCGACAATGACGTCTCCAGTTTCATTTCGTACCAAGCGCTTGTTGAACGCATGGCCAAGGGGCGGCTATGAAGCGCATACTTTACTCGTTGGCGACGGGAAACGAGCGCTATGAGCAGCAATGGATAGAATCCATCGGCAGCCTGCGCCGCCATAACCGGCATATTCCGGTCCATCTGACTCTCTACGGTAAACCGGGCGACAGGTTGCTTGTCGAAGCTGAACGCCAGCGCGTGGTGATTGTCCGCCATGCTTCCTACGAACAAACGCTGCACACCGCTTTGCCGAACTACTCGCGGATGCTGCTGGCCAATCCCACGCTTCACAAGATCGCCTCGATGCGCGACATTCCTACCGATCGCGGCCAGGTTCTCTATCTGGATTGCGATACCTTCTGTTTCGACGATGTCGAGCGGCTGTTCGATCGTTACGCTAACGGCGATTTCCATGCGCGCGAAGAACCTTATTCGCGGCGCAGTCCAAACGGATACGATCCAGCCTATATCGACGAGGACGCGCTCGCGTCACTGGCCCGGCGCGAGCGGTGCAGCTTCGTTCCCGCCTACAACACCGGCGTGATGATGTTGAATAACGCAATCTGGCGCCGCCTGGGAGATCGCTTCGGTGAATTCCTCGATCTGGTTTCGCGGCTCTCACCGGGCTGCAAGGAGGTTGGGCGACGGCTGCCCTTGCCAACCAGCAACCCCTGGATTGTGGAAGAGGTCGCTACCTGGCTGGTCTTGGGGCGAATGGCTGGATTTGATCACGGCTTGTTCGATCCCATGGATATCGCGCAGAATGGCGAGGGATCTCGCCTGCTGCTCGCCGGCAAGCGGCCGCGACTGACGCATTATTTCAGCTGCGGCGAAGCCGATTTCTTTGCCAGGCTCCGTGCTGCGAATGCCGGCGCCCGCGCCAGACTGGAGGAGTCGTTGTGACCTCACGAATGGAACGGCTTGCACGACGACCGGACGCCCGCGCCGCGTCTTCTCCTGCCTCTTCGAACGCGACTCCCGCGGCGCCAACAAGCTGGACGCTGGGTTATTCCGGCTTCAGCGTGAGTTGGGACGGTACTACCGTGCAGTTCCTCTTCGACAGCGTCCTGTGGTCGGTGACGGCGGCCGAATACGCATCGGCAGACGGCGAGAACCCGCCGTCTCTCATGGTCACGATGGAGAATCCGCAGCAACCGCCATCGCAGAACGTGGCCATTACACTAAGCAATGCGCGCTTCCCCGGTACTGCCATAAATGCGGATTTTTCGTTCAGTAGCGTATACGCTTTCGACCCGACCACGGGCGAAAGCAGCAATGCCCTGTCGCTGTTGTGGCTTGGCGCCAGTGACAGCGTGGGCATCGGCTACCAGGGAACAATTTACGCCTATCCGGTCACGGGCGTCGTCACGGCGAATACGACCCTGCCTGCGGGTGGCATAGCTGCGCTAGGTACGGCCGGCAGTCTCGTTTACGAACCGGGCGCGGCTGTAGCCGTACAGTTCAAGCCCGGAATGTTGCAGCTTGCCGGCCCGGGGGCATTCGGTTTCACCGGCATTTTTGCAGAGTTTACGGCAGATACGCTTACCGTCGATTCTGCGACACTCGATGATTTTGGCGGTGACTTCGACGATCCGCCCGCGCTCGGCAGTCTGGTTACCCTGACAAGCCAGGCAGGTTGGTGGCCGCCGCTGTGGGATGGCACCACCGCCATCGGGCTGTTGACTGCGGCGGCGCCGTCGTTCGACACGTTTAGTTTCGCGACCGGGGAAAGCGGCACCGGCGTTCCCGCACAGCAGCGTGCCTATTTCGATACAACCAGTACCGCGGTGCAGTTTTCCCTTGCGCTCGACAACAGCGTCGCAGCCCCGATCGGTCCTGCGCCGACGGTGTCGCTGTGGCAGCCAGAGCTTGGCTTTGACCTGACTTTGGCGCAGCCTCTGGTGGGCATGAGCGCAAAGGCGTTTGCGCCAACGACATTCTGGGCCGGCGGCGATGGCGTCTGGTTGAGGATTCCGGCGTCCGCTCCTGACGCCAACAATCCTGGCAACGCCGACCTGGGCCCGATTGCGGCACAGGCGGGATGGCCGACTGCGGTTAGCCTGCTCTATGACATGATGGCGCTGGGTGCCGATGGGGCGATGCTGCAGCCCTCCGGCGGTGTTTGTGTGTTTAGCGCGGTGCCTCTGAGCTGGAATTCCATCATGGTGGGTGCGGCAGCAGGCCCACGCGTGCTGTTGAGCGAGGTCACGCTGGATCTCGTGCGACCGGCGGACCTGCTCGTCCTCAAACTGACCTATGCCGGCATGATGCTGCAGAGCGTTACCGGCGGCGTGCCGATTCTGGGTCTCGCCTTGTCTACCCAACCTGGCAGCGTGCGCGTTTCGCTGCCACCGCAACATATCGCCGAGGCTGTCGTCGAGCCGGGCGCTGCCCTGGGTGCGCAACCCATCCCGATCGTGATGACCGGTGGCTCCACCCTGTTCTTCACCGTGCCGGCCGGAACAGCCTCGTTCCCGGCGGATGTCGCGCATCTGCTCGATTGGTCGGCCCTGCTGCCGGTGGTCGTGGGAGCAGCGCCTTATCCCAACCCGGCGTCGCCAGTGGAACCCAACATTAACCAGACCGGGCTTGAACTGCCCTATCGGATGATCGTATCTCCGGGCGCGCAGGCGGGATGGTCGCCGAGCGTGCCGCCGGACGCTTCGGGCGAGGGAACAGCGGCGCTGTGGCATACGCGTATCGCGGCGCTGGCGCCCGGTAGCGAGGGGCCATTCGTCGATGAGCGCCCGACAGCGGCAAACCGAGCCGCGTGGCGAATGGCGGCGGTATGGTCCCCGGATTGGCCGACGCCCGCCCCGGATGCGCTGGACGGCGCGCTGAAGGCCGCAGAGCGCGCTGCAATCGTCAACAATTGCGCGATAAATGGCGCACCCACGATAGTCCCGCTCGAGGTCAATCATTGCGTACTCAGCGCGTTGGGCGCCTGGACCGACTTTGCAGCGGATTGGAGCGACAACCCGGCCGCGTCGGTCACGGCGTGGCGCCAAGTCGCGGCGCAAGGGCGCGACCAGTTCGTGCGGGTGGTGCTGCGCGGGCACCTGTTTCCATGGGGCCATGCCGCCAACTGGGTGCGGGTAAGCGAGCGGCGCTTCAGCGGCGACGGGTTCAATTCCGCCTGGTTGTACGAGACCGACTATATCGTCATCACCAAGCCGGTCCAGGATTACGGCAAGCTTGCCGGCATGCCGACCGGCGGCAGGGACCTGCCCTACACCAGGATCGAAGCGCTGACGCTGACCACGCCGCCGATCGCTTCGCAGGCACAGTCCGCGATTTCCAGCGACGGCAACCTGACCGGCGCCTTCTGGGTGTCGTTGCCGGATGGACAGACCAGGTTCCAGTTTCATTTCCGTGGTTATGATCGCAATGTGTCGGGAGCGGCGGAAGGCCAGCACAGCAGCTTTTACGGCCCGGCAATCTTCATAGGCAGCGGATCGTCCGGGCCGGCGGCGTCTATGGGTTCCGCCGCACGAGGCGACACATTGCAGCCGTTGGACGCGCTGGACCCCTATGTAAGCGCCGCGCAGGCCGCTTTCGATCCGGTGATGACCGCAAATCCACTGCAACTGGGTGGGCAGGCGCTGGCCTATGCCGCGCAGACGCTGCCCGGCGATACGTCGCACCCTACGGCAGCGCTGGCGCTGATCACCGGTGATGCGCGGCAGGGCGCCGCATCATGGCTGCAGGGCAATGGCGAAGCAGCATTCTATCCCACCATGCAAAGCGCGCTGGTATCGCTGCCCGCAGCGCAGGCGCTGGCGGGAGTAGCCGCCGGCAATGTCGCGATAAGCTACGCCCAGAACTATCTGGCTGACGAGTTCAACAACAACGCTGCCGAACTCTACGCTCAACTTGCCACCCCTATTGCGGCGGTATTCAGTGGGCCACAGGCCAACGGCCTGGTGGCGGCGGATATGACGCTGGGTGCGCTTACCCGCAAGAACGGGCTGCTGCCCAACAGTGGCACCACAGCCTCGCTGGCCTCGCTTGCTGCCGGTACGCTGGACCCAACAGATTTCCTTGCCGGCACTGCCAACCTGATCGGCATCATCAACCTGAAATCGCTGCTGACCGAAGTCATCGACCTGGCCCAGGCTGCGGGAGACAAGATACCCGGTTTTCAGTCAAATTCCACCCCTACCGAAGTGACCCTGACCTTCGACTGGGTCTATGACCAGGTGCCGCAAGTGCTGGTGGTCGAGTTTCCGCCGGATGCCAACGGCAACGCGGTGGGAACATTCGAACTGCATATCTCGCTGGTCGAGCCGATTGTCGGCCCGGGCCAGCCACCGGCAGAGCCGGTTGCCACAACCGTGGCGACGCTCAGCGCATTTACGCTGAATTTCGCAGGTCTGGTGCTGGTGGGGTTCTCCGGCCTCAGCTTCACCTCCGTAACCGGCGCCAAGCCCGAGGTAAAAGTGCCGTTTACCGGCATTGCACTCACCGGCCAGATCGATTTCCTTGAACCGATCATCGAAGCGGGACAGGCATTGCTGGGTGAAGTGCCCTCGATTGCCATGTTGCCCGACAGCATCACCATCGAGCAGGATGTCGGCTTGCCGGAGATCGGCTTCGGTGTGTTCGATCTCAGCAATATCCGGGTGAACACCGGGCTGGTGCTGTCGCTTCAGTCGGATCCGATGACGCTCGAATTCGGCTTTTCGGACCGGACTCATCCCTTCACGCTGGCGATCGACCTGCTGGGCGGAGGCGGATGGTTTCACATCGCCTTCCAGGGTGCGGATGTCAGCGAGATCGATTTCGGCGTGCAGGCGGGAGCCTGCGCCTCGCTCGACCTGGGGGTGGCCAGCGGGTCCGTCTCGATCATGATCGGCGTGTCGTTCACCTACACTGGCGGGGAGGACATGCTGACCGGTTACGTGCGAGCCTGCGGCGAACTGACCGTGCTCCAGCTTATCTCGGTCTCGGTCGAATTCTATATGGGACTGACCTATGTCGTCGGTTCAGGCCATATCTGGGGTGAGGCGGACCTGACCATCGAGATCTCCATCGCGTTCTTCAGCAAGAGCGTCACGCTGACCCTGCGCAAGGAGTTCCCGGTAAGCATCTCCACGGACTCTCTTGCGAGGCAACTCGATGGACGAATTTCGCCAGTGGCATCGTCGCCCCAGCCACCCAAAGTGATCGATGTCATGCCACAGGCTGCCGACTGGCAGGCTTATGCCGCCGCGTTCGCATAGGAGCAAACCATGCCGATTTCGCTTTCCCCTCCCGGCCTCCTGGTAGTGACGGCCTTGCCGGCGGGCGTAGTGGCCGGCGCCGATCCGGCGATGGCGCGATTGCAGGTCCTGATCATGCCGCAATTGGCGATGGGCGGGACCGATCCCACGATCAGCGATTTCACCGCGGCATTCGGCGGATCGCTATCGGCAGCGTTGTTCGGCGCTGGCGGAGCTGGGGCGGTAACCTTCGACACCACAATTTCGGGCCAGAGCCTGCCCGCGCTGGTGCCGCAGCCGCTCACGGTCCCCTATGACCCGGCGTTGTGGGATGCGGCGATCCCGGCCGCAACCCTCCTCGGTCCGCCGCCCGACGCTTCGGTCCTCGCAAACCCGGCCATTACCAGCTATTCGGTCAGCGGCAATTATACTGCGGTTCAAGGCGGGCTGCAGCCGGTTCCCGGACAGACGCAGCGCCCGCGCGCCATCGATACGCTGGCCGCGCAACTGCAGGCGCAACGCCCGGCGCTGAACGCGCATCTGCAGTCGTTGCGCCGCCGCCACCCGACGCTGACGCGCGCTCACATGGCGGCAGAGCCGGGGCCGTTCTCGCCGGAACTGCTCGCATTTGCCGACATGGACGATTACTATGGCCAACTCGCGGCTGGGGCACAGGCGCGGGCTGCGACCGGTGGTACCACGGTGCAGCGACCGCTCGACTTCCACTCAGCGATGACCGCGCTGATCCGCTACCCGGATCTGCTGCGCGCGCTGGGATTGCTGTACGAGGTGCAGATCCCGGTTTCGGATTTGTCCGGTTCCGGCCAGATCATGGTTGCGCCCACCGCAGGCACGATCGGCCCCGGATGGCAGGTCGCGACGCCCTGGACGCTGTTCGATGCCAGCGCCGGCTTTATCACCGCTCCCGCCAACCCCGCTATCCTATCCGATATCTTGCGTGGGGTTCTCGCCTTGCCGCCGGATGTCGTGCAGCCGGTAGCGTTCGATTTCGATGCCGCCGTGCACAACCTCGGCGGTCGGCTGCTTCAGGCCAGGCCTGCTGCCACGACATCGGCGGCGGTGCCGGTGCTGACGCTGGCGGCGTCCAGGTCGAACGGGCTGGGCCTCGCCAAAGATGCGCTCGGCACCGACATGGCGAGCATCCTGATGGCGCAGGCGGCACTCGACACCGCACTGACCAATGATCCCGGCGGCGGCTCGGTCGTGCTGGGCATCGAGCAGCTCAGCCGAGGGCTCAAGATCGACATCATGTCCGACAAGGACCCGACCTGGCGCACGCTTTCGGCGCGATCGTGCAGCTATAGCGTGCCCGGATGGTCGGGAAGTATCCCCGCCACCCCCGATGAAGGCGTGCAGCCCTGGCGCATTTTCAATCCGACCGCTGTTCCATCGGCCTTGTGGACTCATGAGGCGCTGTTCCAGTGGAGCGGCTGGGGCCTTTCGGTGCCCAGGCCGGGCATGGCCACGGCGCAGGACGGCTCGGTGTTCGACCCCAATGCGCCCGGAACCGGGCTGGGTGGCAATTTGCCGGTGCAGGTAGTGGTGACGCCGGTGCCGGGATCACTGCCACGGCTGCGTTTCGGCTGGGCGTATGACTGCCGCCTGCGGATCGCGGATCTTGCTGGCTATAGCGTTGCCGTGGATGACCCGGCGATCGCGACCACCGGCGTAATCGGACTGGGCACTTACCTGCGCTGGGACCCGGTAATCGCGCCGGTGCTGGTGCCCAAGGCGGCGCCGGGGCCGGGCGAAACCGTGGAACAGTTGGTGATCCGCTGCACGGACGTTACCGCGCCCACCACCGATGTGGCGGAACGACTGGTGGCCCCGCCGCGGGCAACCGTGCAGATGGCCGAGTGGCACGGCATGTTCGACGTCGCAGCGGGTGTGGACCCGAATGCCTACACCGTCATAACGAGCCAGGACGGGGCGTTCAGCGCAACTCCGTATGGGGATACCCCGCCCAGCTTGCCCTATCTGCCCGATCCGCTGGGGCGGGGCGTATGTTTCAACGTGTCGGCGCCCAATGCTGGAACCGCAAGCCACCAGCAACTGCAATTGCAGGTTCCCTTCGGCGGAACCTGGCCGCAAATCGTGCCTTTGCCGCTGCAACTGGTGGAAGGCGCGCAACCCGCGCTGGCAGCCAGTGGTGGGATCATCACGATGAGCCTGCCCAAGGGAGAAACCGCGAGCTATCTGCTGTCCTCGTCGGTGAAAGTGAACCCGGCCGATCCCGACGATACCGACATCGCGATCCTGGCATTGTGCCATGCTCCGAAAAGCCGGGAAGTGTGGTGGCGGCAGGAGGTAATCGACGGCCAGATGCCGCAGATCGTGCCGCAGCGGAGCATCAGCTTCGTACATGCGGTGCAGCGCCCGGTGCTGGTACCGTCCATCACCGATCAGTTCGGGCAAGCGACCGCGATGGGGTGCTTTTACAGCTACACCGATGGGCGCACGGTTGCCGAATTCGCGCCCTATGCCGCGATCCATCCCGGCAGCACCGCCCGGCTCGAGATCATGGCCGAGTGGGACGAGACCGTAGACGATGGCATCAACGCACCCTTCGTCCGGCACGTCTCGAAACGCGCCTGGGGAACCGACGTGGCTGTGAACGATCCCCGGTTTTTCTCGACCGAGGATAACTATGGCAACCCGGTGCAAACGTCACAATTCGCGCTGAACTGGCCTTTGACCGATTTTCGCGACGTTCGATACCGGCGCATAACCTGCACGCTGGTCGCAACGACGCGGTTCCGCGAATATTTTCCAGCGGCGATAGCGGCAGACCCGGCAAATCTGACCCAGGTTTCAGCGCCTTACACGATGGATGTCTCTACACCCGTGACGCCGCCCACACCCAAGGTAATCGGGGTAGTGCCTTTGTTCGACTGGTCGACATCGGCGCTGGACCAGGGCAACCAGCGATCCCTCAGCACTGGTGTAAGAGTATATCTGGATCGTCCGTGGTATGCCACTGGCGACAACGAAGTGCTGGGCGTGGTGATCCCGATTGCAACGCCCCCGATGCAGCCGCCGCCGCCGGATCCCTCGCCGCGACCCATTCCGCACCCGCCACCACCGGGACCGGGGCCGCATCCCAATCCGGTGGTGCGGCAACCGCTGGACGCGATTGAATCCGCACCGTCAATTGCCGACGCCGACGTGCCGCTGTTGACGCAATGGGGCACCGATCCGGCGTTCTCCTCGCTAGCGCCGCCTGCCACGCCCGCGCCGCTGCCCGCGCAATTTCTCAATGCGCTGTACGTGCTGCCCGATAACGATATGTATTATCCTGAAGCACGCAGCGCCACTTGCGCCCTGCTGGGTTTCGCAGTCACTTTCCAGCCGCCCGATCCCGCAAACCCAAGCGCGCCGGCAAACCCCCAGCGCGACCCGCACAATGGCCGCTGGTACTGCGATATCCTGCTGAATGCGGCAGCCTGCGCGGTCCCGTTTCTCAGGCTGGCACTGGTGCGATTCCAGCCAAACGGCACCGATCCCACGCTACCGACTGCCAGGCCGCTCGCGTCACGCACTGTGCTGGCTGATTTCGTGCAACTCTCTGCGCAGCGCACGGCCAGCGTCGTTGCCGATAGCACCGGCGCGCAGGCGGTGGATGTGGCGGTCAGCGGGCCGATTTCAGTGGTGAACAACACCAGCGATACTACCACGCGCCCGCTTCACCGGATGGCGGCGACGGCGCAGGCCGACATCGGTACCGCAGGCCAGCCGGTATGGGCCTCGTTTGCCCAACTGGATCTGACACCGGATACTTCGGAAGCGCCGGTCCAGATGGTGTGGTCCGGATCGGTGCCATTGCCGGCCGCCCGGGGCAGCGCATCGCTACGCATCATGGTGCAGGAGTGGGAGCCACTACCTACCGACGCAGGCTTGCAGGAGCGATTGATCTATTCGGACTTCGTGCCGGTTTGATACGAGCCGAAAGTATCGAACGTAATGCGACAAGACTTCAAGGTACATCATGCTCCGGATTGCCTGTTCTCAGCGAGTTTGCAACGCGGCTGGTTCCGCCAGTGGCAAAAAGCCCGCCGGGACACGACAAGGGGTGGGTGATACCGCCGCCGACCGTGGTCGCTGTCAAAGTTTTGCCGCTCCGGTCGAGCTTGACCATGGTACCGGTCGGATGATTGCCGCCATTGTTCGAAACCGATATGCTGCCGTTGAAGGCGGCGATTCCCTCCGGCGCGTCGAAGGCGGCGGTCGTTTTTGCGGGCAGGTTCCGGCTGTGGCTGCGATGCAAACCGTCGGTGCAGGATTCAGCGCATTGCCGTTTCCCTGATCGTCACCCAGGAACGTGCCGGCCTGGTTATCGTTACACTTCCCGAATGTGGATGTCCCAAGGTAACCTTGAACATTTTGTGAAGCCAATGCTTGTCAGCGGAGCGTGCGTTTCGATCGCCGTCCCCGCGTGTAACGAAGCCGGCACGATAGAGACCTGTATGAACGCGCTCGACGTTGCCGCAGCCAATGCGGTCGGGGCCACCGTTCAACTCGTCGTACTTGTCAACAATAGCAGCGACGGAACTGCAGAGATCGCACGCGGGTATCGGCCGCGCGCGCTGCAGACCAGGGTCTTGGAGATCACGTTGCCACCCGGACACGCGCATGCGGGCGGCGCGCGGCGCGCGGCGATGGAATATTCTGCGGCGTTGCTGCCCCCCGGCGGCATCCTGATGACGACCGATGCCGACAGCCGGGTGCACCCGAACTGGATCGCCGCGAATCTTGCCGAACTCGCGGCCGGGGCCGACGCCGTCGCGGGCGCAGTCGCGTTCGACGAAGCGGATCGTATGGCGCTGCCGCCGCTGCCGGTGCGGGCGCTCGAATGGCAGTTGGCCGGATTGCAGGCGCACCTCGGCAGCCTGATCGACCCGCGCGCCCACGATCCCTGGCCTAACCACATCTGGGCATGGGGCGCTTGCCTGGCGCTGACCCTGTCTGCTTATCGCCAGATCGGCGGGCTGCCGTCGGTGCCGCTCGCCGAAGACCGCGCCCTGGCTGCGGCTTTGGAGCGCAACGATCTTAAATTACGTCACAGTCACGCGCCGCTGGTGCTGACCTCGGCGCGCCGCAATGGACGCGCACCGGGCGGCCTTGCCGATCTGCTCAACAGCTATGTCGTCGATGAGGCGACACCCTGCGATGCCGCGCTGGAACCGACCGCGGCTTTGCTTCGCCGATTGTACTGGCGGGCACGGCTGCGACGGATCGCGAGCCAGAACGGTCTTGAGGCAGCGGCGAAGGATGCATTACGGCTTGGGTGCAACGCGCGCCCTGTTCACGGGTTCGGTGCCTTGTGGAGCGCGGTCGAAGCCCAATCGGCGTTGCTAAAGCGTATGCGGGTCACGCCCGCGATGCTTGCCAAGGAAATAGCGCTGGCCGAGCACTGGATCAGCCGCATCGAGCAACCCGCAGCAGATCGAGACGATAATCCGGTGTGCGTGCACGCTGTATGATCTGCCATGACCCGGCCTGCTCGAACGCCGCGACGGCCTCCTCGCCGGTCAGCGGGTAATCGGGCGTTTCCCCTAGCCAGTGGACCAGCAGGATGTCCGCATCGGCCGCGGCCATACCCTTGACCGCTGCCGCCAGCCGGCCGACGCCCGCTGCATCGAAATAGTAGAGCACCTCGGACAGGACGATCAGGTCGAACCGGCCGGTCGGCGAGGTGTCAGGCAATTTCGATAGCTCGAACCGCACGGGCAGGCCACGGCACCGCTGCGCCGCACGATCGAGCGCAGCCTGGGCGACGTCGATGGCGAGCAGGTCGTCGCATCGTGCAGCCAGTCGCGCGGTCAGCACGCCGACCGAACAGCCGATCTCGATAGCATGGGCGTATCGTGCGCGCGGCAGCGCGGCGAGCGTCGCGCTATATTTCGCCTCTTCATACGCGCTGGTCTCCATCCGCCATGGGTCGGGATTGGCCGCGTAGAGCTTGTCGAAATAGCCGGATTCGAGCGAACGGGCGGTCATGCGAAGCGTCCTCCATGGGCCAGCAACCAGCGTGCCGCGTTGTCGCGCGAAGCGTCGAGGAAGGGCTGGCGAAGATAGGTCTCGAGGTCGCGCAGCACGCGGTCGAGCGGATCGGGCGCGATGAAGCAGCTCAGCCCGACATTGCGGCGCGTCGCCTCGATGCAGGTCAGCGCCAGTTCCTCGAAGCCGCCGCGAGCCAGATCGACGTAGGCATCGATTGCCGCCGGATCGCCGCCGGATTCTGCCCGGCCGGCGGCTTCGCGGACGATCAGCCGCGCGGTTTCATACGCCGTGCCCGCGCGGGTAAGGCGCGCGCGCAGCACCGGATCGTCGCCACCACGCAAGTTCAACTTTTCGGCGTGCAGCTTCATCACCATGGCGAGTCCGCCAAGCTGGACGGCGATGACGCGCCATGCGCCAGCGGAGAAAAGCGGACTACGGTAATAATCGCCTGGCTTGCCGATCACGGCGGCATCGGGAACGACCAGGCCGGTGAAATCGACCGTCCCCGTCGCGGTGCCGCGCATTCCCGCTGCGCGCCAGACGGAAAGATCGACACGATCCGGCGTAACCTCGGGCAGCATCATCAGCGGGCCTTCGTGGCCGACCGTTGCGGTCACAACCGGGCGGCGGATCGACCCACTGCCCGAACAATGTATCTTGTTGCCCGACAAGCGCCAGCCACCATCGCTACGTACCGCCCCCAGGCCATCGCCGCGCTCAGCATTCCATACCCCCGACGGTCGACCGGCGGCGATCTCACACCCCAGCAGCGGCAGGACCGCCGGCGCATAGGTCGCGACCAACTTTACGGCATTGACGTGGCCTTCGTACAATCGCCCCACGGTCAAGCTGGCGCCGCCGATCGTCGTCAGGATCTCGCGCAGCGCGTCGGTCGAGTCAGCGCCATGGCCAAGGCCGACACCGCCCAGGCCAGGCGGCAGGCACGCGCGGAGCAAACCGGCGGCGGCTAGCTCGGCAATGTCGTCTGCCGGGTAAGCCGCGGCTTCGTCGACCTGACCGGCACGAGCGTAGATGCCGGGCGCTATATCGCCAGCGGTCGCAGCCACATCGTATGGCGAAAAGGGAACATCGGTCGCGTGTCGACGATTACGCATCCATGCCAAACCCCTGCCACAACGCGCAGTTCCGCCGGCTCGATGCGCGGGCGGTGCTTGGCCTGGCCGGTGGCCGGTGCATCGTGATCGTTGCGCCGCACCCCGATGACGAAACGCTCGGCTGTGGCCTGCTGATCGCGCGGGCGGCGCGTGCCGGTGCGCGCGTCGCGGCGATTGCGCTGACCGACGGGCAGGCATCGCATCCCGGCTCGCGACGCTGGCCGGCGGCTGCGTTGGGCCGGTTGCGTCGCGCCGAACTGCGTCGGGCGATGGCTCGACTGGGGGCGATCGCGGCCCGGTGTGTCTTCCTCGGATGGCGCGACGGCCAAGTCGCGTATTCCGGCAAGGCGCTGGCGTTGCGACGCGTCTTGCAGTCGCTCGATCCGGGTGTCGTCATTGCCGCCTCGCCGGCCGATCATCATCAGGATCACCAGGCCGGCTGGGCACTGACCTGCGCGGCGTTGCGTGGCACCGGCGTGCCCCTGATCGCTTACGCGGTATGGTCCCGCACTGGCGGCGGTTCTGCGATGCGCGACCCGGCGAAGTCGGCAAAGCGTTGGGCGGTCGCCGCTCACCGTTCGCAAACCAGTGACTACATTGCCGATGATCCTCAAGGCTTCAAGCTGTCGCCCGCCGTGCTCGCTGCGCTGGTCGGCGAGGCAGAGAACTTCACGTCTTCTCGTCGCGGCACGCGGGGTTTTCGGCTACCGTAAAAAATCGGCCAGTACGGCGAGTGACCGCTCGCAAAAATCAGTGGGCGTAGTATTAAGAGCGTCCGATGTTCGGAACCGGCAAATCGCGTCGCGAATGTCGCATCATGACCGATCGTGAGTGGCTGTTGACGGCTCAATTTACTCCGGTCGCGAGGCGAGTTTGTCCCTAGCCTTAGCGTTCCCCAGGCAAGCAAAAGCAGCTGTTCGAACGGCAGGTTCTAGGTAGCGCTGTCCAGCGCCCTGAAATGTCCGGAATAAGGGCGGAATCACCACTGCACGTCTAGTTGGTTCCGCTCGCATCGGATGTCAGGCTATGGGCGTTGACGCCTGCTGACGGCAGAAATCGACACGTTCACCGCGTTCCAGGTCACGCTGTATCACCGCAACGGCGAGCGAGCCCGAACTGGCGGAAGCAGACATTTCCGGGATCGATGATCCGTCGATCCCGGCAGTTGCGTCATCCGCCGGCGCGAGACTGGATCAGATGCGGATTTTCTCCCCACCATCTTGACGCCGCCGGTTTTGCCGTGTTGAGTCGGTTTGCATGCATTGTCGTCAAACCGTCACCTGCTGTTGTCACATGGGGCCATGCTCAAGGCAGAGCTGATAGAGCGCGCGGCGCAAGCCCGCAGCGCAGGACACAGCGGCCATCTTGGCGGCTCGACCCGTCATTTGGACAATTGCCCGGCGCTGGTGCTGAACGCCGACTATACCCCGCTGTCGTATTATCCGCTCAGCCTGTGGCCGTGGCAGACCGCGATCAAGGCGGTGTTCCTGGAACGGGTGGATATCGTCGCCAGTTACGATCGGGCGGTGCATTCGCCCAATCTGCAAATGCAGCTGCCGTCGGTGATCGCGCTGCGCCAGTTCGTGAAGCCTTCGGAATTCCCCGCCTTCACCCGGTTCAACCTGTTCCTGCGCGATCGGTTCGCCTGCCAATATTGCGGATCGCCGCATCAACTGACGTTCGATCATGTGATCCCGCGCCGGCTGGGTGGTCGTACCAGCTGGGAAAACGTCGCCTCCGCCTGCGCGCCTTGTAACATGCGCAAGGGTGGACGTACGCCGAAACAGGCGAAGATGCCGCTGCTGGTCGAACCGATCCGTCCGACCAACTGGCAGTTGCAGGAACGCGGGCGCGCCTTTCCGCCGAACCATCTCCATGAAACCTGGCGCGACTGGCTGTATTGGGATGTCGAGCTGGACGCGTGACGCGCCTCGCACGAAATGCCGATTTCGAAGTGCTGGCGCTCATGGTCGGCAAGGCGCGCGACATCGGTGCGCCGGAATTGAGCGCGATCGCCAAATCGCCCGTGGCCGGACCGGTAGCGATCGGCACGTTGGGGCTGATGGGCGACGAACAGGCCGATTTGGTCAATCACGGCGGCCCGGACAAGGCGATTCATCACTATGCCTTCGACCATTACCAGTCATGGCGCGACGAACTGGGCGATCATCCGCTGCTGGCGGGGCCGGGCGGCTTTGGCGAGAATATCTCGACGCTGGGGCTGACCGAGGAGACGGTGTGGCTGGGCGACCGCTTTCGGCTGGGGACCGCACTGGTCGAGGTCAGCCATGGCCGCCAGCCGTGCTGGAAACTGGCGCATCACTTTGGCCGCCCCGACCTGACCGCGCGGGTCGTCCGCAGCAATCGCTCGGGCTGGTATTATCGCGTGCTGGAACCGGGCCGCGCGGCGGCGGGTGACAATCTCACGCTGGTCGAACGCGGCCTGCCCGAATGGACGCTGACCCGCCTGTTTGCGGTGTTGATCGCCAAGAATCCACGGCGAGACCCTGTGGAATTGCGCGAACTCGCCGTCCTGCCGGTGCTGGCCGAATCCTGGCGGCGGCGCGCGAGAGAACGGCTGGGCGAGGGCTGAGGCAAGGCTCAGGCCATGCTCGCCAACAGCTTTTCACGGCGGCGTTGGACCGAACTGCCTAAGCCGATGGCTTCGCGATATTTCGCCACGGTGCGGCGGGCCAGATCAAAGCCTTTTTCGTTCAGCAGGCTGACCAGCGTATCGTCCGACAGGATCGCGTGTGGTTGCTCGGCCTCGATCAGGCGGCGGATCGCGGCTTTCACCGCTTGCGCCGAGACCGCGCCATCGCCTTCCGCCGTCGCCACGCCCGAAGTGAAGAAATATTTCAGCTCGAAAACGCCGCGCTCGCACATCAGGTACTTGTTCGAGGTCACCCTGCTCACCGTCGATTCATGCATCCCGATCGCCTCGGCAACGGCGCGCAAGGTCAGCGGCTTGAGGCGGGAGACGCCATGATGAAAAAACCCGTCCTGCTGGCGGACCAGTTCCTCGGTCACCTTCAGGATGGTCTTTTGCCGTTGATCCAGCGCCTTGACCAGCCAGTTGGCGTCGGCCAGTTTTTCGGACAGCCAGCCCCGCGACGATTTGTCGCTGGCGCTGCGCAATTCCAGGTAATAGCTGCGATTGACGATCAACCGGGGCAGCGTGGCCTGGTTGATGGCAATGTTCCAGCCGCCTGATGGATGCGCAGACAACAGGATGTCCGGCACCACCGCTTCGCCGCCGCCGCCTCCAAACTTCAACCCCGGCTTGGGATCGTAACGGCGCAGTTCGGCCAGCATGTCGTTGAGGTCTTCGCGATCGACGCCGCAAATCCGCCGCAACCGGGCAAAATCGCCGCGGGCGATCAATTCCAGATTGTCGAGCAACCGGGCCATCGCCGGATCGTAGCGATCGGCCTCGCGCGCCTGCAATGCGATGCATTCGGCCAGGCTCCGCGCGCCGATGCCGGTGGGGTCCAGCGTCTGGACCAGCGCCAGCGCCGCTTCGGCTTCGGTCGGCGAGATGCCATGGTCGGCGGCAAATTCTTCGAGTTCCAGCGTCAGGTAACCGGCCTCGTCAAGCTGGTCGATCAAGGTGCGGGCGATCGCCGTGCGTACTTCGTCGCGCCCTACCGCGCCGATCTGGGCGTGGAGATGTTCGGCCAGGGTCCGCGTGGCCTGGGCATGTTCGTTGATGTCAGGGGCAACGTCGCTGGAACCGACCGCCGCTTCACCTTCGAAGTTGCGGTCTTGATAGCTGCCGGGTTCGCCCTCGGCATTGTCGAAGCTGCCAGAGTTAAAGCCGCCGGCTATCGGATCGCCGGTGTCACGATCGATATCGAGTGCCGTCGCATCGATGTCGAGCGGCCGGTCCTCGGCGCCCCGGCCTTCGCCGATCAACTGGTCGCAGGGGGAATGCTCCAGCGTCGTGCGGCGTTGGTCGGGTTCGCGGTTCAGGGGCTCGGTCGCTCCGGTCTGGCCAAGTTCCAGCAATGGATTGCTCTCGATCGCCTCGCCGACGAAGGTTTCTATTTCCAGGTTGGACAACGCCAGCAGCTTGATCGCCTGCTGCAGTTGCGGTGTCATCACCAGCGACTGGGTCTGCCGAATATCCAGCCGCGGGCCTAGTGCCATGGCTTGACTCAGCTTTGCTTGACGCGCGGGTTCACAGCGTGAACCCTTCGCCCAGATACAGCCGGCGGACGTTTTCGTCAGCCACCAGCGCCTCCGGACTACCGGCGAACAGCACTTGGCCGCCGTAGATGATGCAGGCCCGATCGACGATATCCAGCGTCTCGCGGACATTGTGGTCCGTGATCAGCACGCCGATGCCGCGCCGACTGAGATCGAGCACAAGATTGCGGATATCCCCGATCGACAGCGGATCGATACCGGCGAAGGGTTCGTCGAGCAGCATGATCGACGGCCTGGCCGCCAGTGCGCGGGCAATCTCGCAACGCCGCCGCTCACCGCCCGACAGCGCCATTGCCGCGCTCTGGCGCAGCTTGCCCAAGCCGAATTCGGTCAGCAGCCGTTCGAGCTCTTCGGCGCGCACGGCCTTGTCCGGCTCGCTGAGTTCCAGCACGCAATTGATATTCTGTTCCACGGTCATACCGCGAAAGATCGACGTTTCCTGCGGCAGGTAGCCGAGACCGAGAACCGCGCGGCGATACATCGGCAGATGGGTAATATCGATGCCATCCAGCAGGATGCGTCCCGAGTCGGGCCGCACCAGCCCCATGATCGAATAGAAACAGGTCGTCTTGCCCGCCCCGTTAGGGCCGAGAAGGCCGACGACCTCGCCCTTGCCCACCGACAGCGAAATATCGGATAGAACAGCCCTTTTGTCATAGCTTTTGGCGATCGACACCACTTCCAGGCCCCCCGTGGGGAGCAATGGGGTTTTACCGTTTGACGCAGCGGCCAAGGGGGAAGCGATATCGATAATGTCAGACATACCCTGCCGTTTATTGAGAAAATCAACGAATGCAAACGGAACATGCCAAACTGGCAGGATTCGTGCATGGTTAAACCTGGAATCGTACATTAAGTCGTCGAAGGTTAATTCGACCTTACCGAACGTCAATAATATTTGCGGGGCAGCCGAAGCGCCCCCCGCTAAAGACTTGACGGCCCGAACTGTTCCATCCCGGCATGGTTCGCGATGCGGCCAACGGGTGCTGGCGCGATCGTTCCGCCTGCTGAGCGCGACTTTTTCCCAACGTTGCACACGAGCGGCAGGTTTCCCCACGAGATTGCACCTTGAGCGGGGCGGCCTATATAGCCGACTGACCGTGCTGCCGCGCGGATTTGGGAGTTGTCTTGCCGCCATGCTCAGCCTTCATGATGCACAGGAACGGGCCGAGGCGCTGGTCGCACGGGCCAGCCGCGCCGGTGGCGATGCCGCCGATGTCGTTTATCTCGCCAATGCATCCGAAAGCGTCTCCGTCCGCCTGGGCCGGCTGGAGGATGTCGATCGCTCGGAAAGCGAGCAGATCGGCCTGCGGGTGTTCGTCGGCAGCGGCTCGGCCAGCATCGGCTCGACCGATCTCAGCGACCGCGCCCTGGACGAACTGGCGGCGCGCGCTGTCGCCATGGCCCGGGCCGCGCCGAACGATCCTTATGCCGGGTTGGCTCCGCAAGACCTGCTGATGCATGGCGGCGCTCCCGATCTCGACATCCTCGATGCCACTGAACCAAGCCCGCAGTCGTTGCGCGCGCAAGCCGAAGCGGGCGAGGACGCGGCCCGCGCCGTCGCCGGGGTCACCAACAGCGAAGGCGGCGGGGCCAGCGCCGGGCGCTCGATCATGGTGCTGGCCACCAGTCATGGCTTTGCCGGGGCCTATTCCGCGACCAGCCGCAGCCTGAGCGTCAGCGTAGTCGCCGGCGAAGGCGAGTCCATGCAGCGCGACTACGCCTGGCGCTCGGCCCGCTACGGCGAAGACCTGCCCGCGCCGGAGGAGATCGGTGCGCTCGCCGCACGACGGGCCGTCGCGCGGGTCAACCCCGCCCGCGTCAAGAGCGGACCGCTGCCGATCGTGTTCGACCCGCGCGTCAGCGGCACGCTGGTCGGACACCTGCTGGGTGCGATGTCGGGTAACGCCATCGCCCGGCGCGCCAGCTTCCTGCTTGGCCGCGAAGGCGAGCAATTATTCGACAGCGCCATCACCCTGATCGACGATCCCCACCGCAGCCGCGGCCTTCGCTCCCGCCCCTTCGATGGCGAAGGATTGCCCACCGCCCGCCGCAACCTGGTGGAAAACGGGCGTATCACCACCTGGCTGATGGATAGTGCCTCGGCCCGCCAACTGGGTCTGGCCCCCACCGGCCACGCCGCCCGCGGCGGCAGCGGCGCGCCCGGCGTATCGGCTACCAACGTCCACCTCGAACCCGGAACGCTCAGCCCGACCGAACTGATGGCCGACATCGTCGACGGCATCTATATCACCGAACTGATCGGGATGGGCGTCAACGGCGTCACCGGCGACTACAGCCGCGGCGCGTCGGGCTATCGGATCGTGCGCGGTGAAATCACCGAGCCGGTGGCGGAGTTTACCGTGGCGGGCAATCTGATCGACATGTTCGCGGCGCTGACCCCGGCGAACGACCTGGAATGGCACCAGGCGGTGAACGTGCCCACGGTGCGCGTGGATGGGCTGACGGTGGCGGGAGATTGAAGGAAAGGCGCAGGGAAGTCTTGGGGCCATTGCCCCAAACCCCTTTCCTTCAGGTTTGCGCAATGCTTACGGTCGGTTCCTCTCACGTCGTCGGCTTGGCGAGGTGCGTCGATCAGTTTGAAATGCACCTATAAGTGTCATTCAGTCTTACAACGATGTGTATGAAAATGACACAATCGATTACATTTTGATTCTAATTCGGACATATATCCCTGGCATTCGATGATTTCAGGTTTTGGCACGAAATTTGCTTATCCTATGTGCCTGCGCAGCCAGTTACGTGAAAATTCAATCAAGAGTTTTGCCCTTCCGGTCGCGCATTCGCCGATAAATGAGGGTAAACAGTATGTTTCGAGCTTTTGGAGTTTTTGGGATAGGATCGCGAATAGCCGCTATTTTGCTATCAGCGTCCGTCGCTATTTTTGGGATGTCATCGGTTGAGGCTTCCGCCGCACAGTTCTTGACAAACGGCAATTTCACCGCAACTTCACTGTCGAGCCCCGGCGGCTATATCTGCAAGTTGGGTACGACATGCATTTCCAATGTCACCGGTTGGACGTCCACATGTAATAGTAATTCGTGCGGGGGAGGCGCAACTGCCGCCTCGCTGATTTTCGCCGGGACCAACGGTTCGGCATTCAACGGCAATAGGGGCGTATGGGGCACGTTGGCCGATGCTCCGGGTGGCGGCAACGCGATCGCCATCGACGGTGATCCTAAATACAGTGCTTCCATCTCGCAAACTCTTACCGGATTGACGACGGGCACAGTCTATTCCCTGACGTTCAGCCAGGCCGCCGCCCAGCAAATTGGAACAACGGGAGCCACTACCGAGCGCTGGCAGGTATCCCTTGGCAGCGACATCCAATTCTCGACGCTGATGAACAATCCATCGCATGGCGTTCAGGCTTGGAATACCCAGATCATGTCTTTCACAGCGACCTCCGCTAGCGAGATATTGACGTTCCTTGCTGTTGGAACGCCCGGCGGTCAGCCCCCGGTCGTGCTGCTTGGTGGTACCAGTTTCACCGAAGCCGTGCCTGAGCCTGGTACCTGGGCGATGATGCTGTTGGGCATCGGCATGGTCGGCTTCGCTATGCGTCGTCGCCCGAATGTCATTCACGCCTGATCGATCAGGCCTGCGTCTGCAGGATTGAGGCGATAGCTACCAAGGGGGTTGCCGACTAGTCGGTAGCCCCTTTTGCTTGAACAGCACCATTCACGGGCGATTTTGGACATGGGACAAACGAGAGTGCGGGGGAACGGTTTGAACGGCAGCAATGGGCGCGAGCCGGCATCGCCGCGCAGGTATCCCGTGTCAAATTGGACTACGATTCCTTTGCGCCGCATGCCTTAAAGCCGCTTTAGAGCGGGATGACCTTTGAATGAATCGCAAGGGATTCCCATTGGGCTGATTTTGTGATTCAAGCTGCTGGCTGGGTTGTGGAGGCGAGCGGCTATGACGAGGCCCTATTCCATGGATTTGCGGGACCGAGCGGTTGCGCGTGTTTTGGCAGGCGAAAGCGTGCGATCGGTGGCACTTGCCTTGAGTATCGGTCCGGCAACGGTGGTGCGCTGGTCGCAGCGATACCGGGCGCTGGGCAGTGCGGCCCCGGGCAAGATCGGAGGCCACAGGGTTGGTGTTTTGACCGGGCACCGAGACTGGTTGATGGATCGCACAAAGACGGACTTTACGTTGCGCGGGCTGGTGGCCGAATTGGCGGCACGTGGGGTGAAGGTCGACTATGTGCAGGTCTGGCGCTTTGTGCATGCCGAGGGACTGAGCGTTAAAAAAAAGCGTTCTTCCCGCCGAACAGCTCCGCCCAAAGGTGGCCCAACGGCGCGAGCAGTGGAGGAAGTATCAGAAGCGCCCTGACCCCGCGCGGTTGGTTTTCATCGATGAAACGTGGGCGAAAACCAACATGGCGCCGCTGCGAGGCTGGGCACCCAAGGGCCAGCGGCTTCATGCCAAGGTTCCGTATGGTCATTGGAAGACGATGACTTTCATCGCTGCCTTGCGCTGTGACCGGATCGATGCGCCGTTCGTCTTCGATCAGCCGATCAACGGTGCCAGCTTCACGACTTGGGTTCAGGAGCAACTGTGCCCGACACTGGCCAAAGGCGACATCGTCGTCCTCGACAATCTCTCCAGCCACAAAAAGCCAGTAGTTCGGGCCGCAATCGGGAAAAGGGCGCACGGCTCGTGTTTCTGCCGCCATACAGCCCCGACCTGAACCCAATCGAACAGGTCTTCGCCAAGCTCAAACATCTGTTGCGCAAAGCTGCCGAACGAACCCACGAAGCAACCTGGCGGCGCGTCGGATCGCTCCTCGAATGCTTCAGTCCTGAAGAATGCGCCGCGTACCTGAGAAACTCAGGCTATGGTCCAACCTAATGTCATCAGACTCTAGGGCGCAGGCGCGCGGCAAAGATGGCGCGCAACCCAAATACCGGGGAGCGCGAGGGGAACCCCCTCGCACCTACCCCTTGACCTTCAGACCTTGACCGCATCCCTGGCCCGCTCGATCGCTTCCAGCACGATCCGGCGGGCATCTTCGGCGCCGCCCCAGGTGCCGACGCGGACCCATTTCTCGGCTTCGAGATCCTTGTAATGGGTAAAGAAGTGCTCGATCTGCTGCAGCACGATGCCGGGCAGATCGCCGCCTTCGAGCACGTCCTTGTAATAGGGGAAAGTGGCATCGTCGGGGACGCAGACCAGTTTCTCGTCGCCGCCGTGTTCGTCTTCGAGGTTGAGCACCGCGATCGGGCGGACGCGGACGACGCAGCCGGGGATGAACGGCGAGCGGGCGATGACCAGCGCGTCCAATGGATCGCCATCGGGTGACAGGGTGTGGGGGACGAAGCCGTAATTGGCCGGATAGCGCATCGGCGTATGCAGGATGCGGTCCACGAACAGCGCCCCCGAGGCCTTGTCGAATTCGTACTTCACCGGTTCGCCGCCGGTGGGTACTTCAATGACGACATTGAGGATGTGGGGCGGATTTGGGCCGATGGAGAGCTTGTCTATGTTCATGATCGCGCCGTAGCGAACCGGTTGTTGCAGCGCAACAAGTACCTTGGGAATCAACTGCTAGCGGTGACATTGATAGTGAACGCCAGGACGATAAGATTGTAGAAGAACGCGATGATCGCGTGAATAAGCGCCGTGCGGCGCAAGGTGCGGCCGGGAATGGTGATATCGGAAGTGGCGAATGCCATGCCGATGGTCAGTGCGAAATACGCAAAGTCGAGATAATCGGGGGCATCGTCCGGCTGGTCGTCCTGCGGCCCGTTATCGGGATCGGGAAAATTCAGTCCGCCCTCGCTATGTTCGCGGTAATAAAGGTGGGCGTAATGCAGCGCGAAGACCAGGTTGCTGAAAACCCACGCGGCGACCAGGCTGACCAGGACAAGCGCCAGCGCCAGGGTATGCGTCATCCCGGTTTCATGGCGGGCATCCGGCAGTTCGACCGTCACTGCCGTCACGATCACGATCATGACCAGGCTGGTGATGATCAGCATGCCTACCCGGCCGGTATCGTTGGCGCGGGCCTTGGCGCGCATCTGCGCCGCGCTATGGTCGCGGGTCAGCGGCCATAGCGAGACGATGAACAGCAGTGCTGCCACATCGAACCCGGACAGCACCGCCTGCCCCCAACGCGCGACCAGCGGTGCCAGCGCGGCGATGGCGATCGGCAGCGCGACCAGGAACAGCACGAACCGCGGCGGGAACGGCCAGCGGCTGCGCGCGGTTCCGACCGATGACGGCGCGCCGGTCATTTCGCACCCGTGCGACGCGGCGCCAGCAGCAGGTCGAGCGGGGCTGGCCGCTGGCCCGGTGCGACGCGCACCAGCCAGGGCCAGCGCAGGCCATCGTGGTAATCCACCGCTATCGTCTGCACCCGGTCGCCACGCTGGATAATCAGTTCGATCGGCTTGCCGGCAGCGGGACCGCCGTGTTTGGCAGCGGTAACGGCGGCCTTGATCGTGTCCTGGTCATAGGCGATGCCATTGACCGCGATGAGCTTGGCGCCGGGGACGACGCCGGCGTTGAAGGCCGCGCTGTCCCAGCGGCAGCCGCTGACCTTGTTGTCCTTGTCGATGGCGATACCCAGTGAATGGAACAGGCTGAGGAATTTGCCGTCCTCCATCCGCGCCTTGTCGTAGGGGTTGGGTTCGTCCTTGAACGTCAGGCGATAGCCGGCGCTTTCGATCCCGGACAGCGGCACCGGCTGGTCGGGAGTTTCGATCCGCGAGCGGATAAAGCCGTCCCAGTCATGCGGATAGACGCTGTTCAAGGCGGCGATGACATCGGCCCGGTCGTAAGTCTCTTCGCCCCAGTCGCCGTTCTGCACGCCGAAGAACAGTCTGGCGAAATCGTCCAGCCCTTTGTGCCCCTGGGTTCCGGCGCGAATGATCTGGTCCGCTTCAAGCCAGACCAGCGCGCCTTCGGTATAATAATCCTCGTTGCGGTCGATCGAGGGGAACGGCTTGGGCCGGCGCGAGGAGATGATCGGATCGAAGGTGGTATCCTCGACCGAGCGCCATTCGCGCCCCGGCCATTGCGTGAACAGCCCGGCGAAATTGGCGATCTGGCCCAGCACCATGTCCTTGCTCTGCACCCCCGACCGCGCCGCCAGCACCAGCCCCCAGAACTGTGTCTGGCCTTCATAGACCCACAGCAGATTGTCCTGCATCGGGGTGCGGTAATCGGGCGTCCACAGCGTGGCCGGGCGGCGGTACTTGCCGTTCCAGCTATGGGTAAACTCATGCGGCAGGATGTTGCGATCGAAATCCCGCTCGGGCCATTTGGTGAAGGCGTCGGGGCCCATGGTATTTTCGCTCGACCGGTGATGCTCCAGCCCGATGCCGCCCATCCGGTCGGTGAGGCCGAGCAGGAAATCGTAATGGTCGAAATGGCGGCTACCGAAGGTCAGCAAGGCTTCGTCGACCAGCGCCGAATAGGTCGCCAGATGCTCGGGGCTGATCGCCAGGCTGGCGGGTTTATCGGCAACGACATTGAGCGCAACGTCGTGACCAAGCTCGAACCGCTTGAAATTGATGCCGGCGAACACTGGCGAATCGATCAGCGTGGCGTAATCCGTCTCCGCCCAGTCGATCGTCGCGCCGCTCTGCACCCGGCCATCGAGCGCACTGGCGACACTCCAGCCGGCGGGGAACACGACGCGCGGTTTTATCCGGATCTGCCGGACGTAATAGCCGGCTGGATACAGGCTCATCCGATCCCATTGCAGGTTGAGCATTTCCGCCGTCATCGAGATTCGCCCCTCGGCCGATTGCAGCGGCGAGGTGTGGATGAATTTGGCGACCACCTCGCGCGCGCCTGCGGGCAGGTCGAGGTGGAAGGCAAAGACCTCGACCGGATCGCGGCGCCACGTCACCGGCTTGCCATCCGCGAAAAAGTGGACATCGACGAGCTGGTCCATGGTGCCGTTAGGCGAGTGATTGCCCGGCAACCAGCGTGGCAGCATCAGCACCAGGTTCGCGGTTCCCGGCGCGACGGGAATGGTTTCGGTCACGCGATAGACAGCGCGCACGATGTCCGAAGCATCGATGGCCAGCGTGATCGGCCCACCAGGATAGGCGATGTCCCGCGCCGCCGGGACGTTATTCACCAGCGGTGTCGCTTGCGGGGCGGAACGCGCGATAGGCTGGGCATGGCCCGACAACGGCAGTAAAAGTGCTAGGCACAGCGGCAATGCTCCGGTTTTGAAAATCATGGTCCAAACACTGGCTACAAGTTACCTGGATTGCAACAAACAGGGCTGCGACAGGTTGCAATGGTGCCCGGTTCCCTTTCACGCGCATTCGCTTTAGGGACGCAATTGTGGACAGGTCAGTCACTATCGTCACCGGCGTGGCCGGCTTTCTGGGTTCAGCGGTAGCGCGGGTGCTGGCGGCCGAGGGTCGGCATGTGCGCGGGGTGGTGCGGGCGTCGAGTCCGCGGGGCAACCTAGCCGATTTTCCCGGCGAACTGGTCGAAGCCGATTTGCGCGACGAAGCGGCGGTGGCGCGGGTTTTTGCCGACGCCCCGGGCGAGTTGTTTCACGTTGCTGCCGATTACCGCCTATGGGCGCCGGATCCGGAAGAAATCGTGCGCAATAATCTGGCGATGACACGGGCAGTGATGGACGCGGCGTTGCGAGCAGGAGTGGCGCGGGTGATTTACACCTCCTCGGTGGCGACCCTGTTGCCTGCGCACGGTGTCCCCGCCGATGAAACGCGGCCCGCGACCCCGGAACAGGCGGTGGGCGCGTACAAGCGCAGCAAGGTGCTGGCAGAGCGGCTGGTTGAGGCGATGGTGGCGGAGCAGGGCTTGCCGGCGGTGATCGTCAATCCCTCCACCCCGATCGGCCCGCGCGATATCCATCCCACGCCGACCGGGCGCATCGTGGTCGAGGCGGCGCGTGGCCGCATGCCGGCGTTCGTCGATTCCGGGCTTAATCTGGTGCATGTCGACGATGTCGCACGGGGGCATCTGCTTGCCGCCCAGCGTGGCCGCGTCGGGGAGCGTTATATACTGGGGGGCGAGGACATGGCGCTGGGGGCGATGCTGGGCGAGATCGCACGGCTGACCGGGCGCAAGCCGCCGACGCTGAAACTGCCGCGCGCACCGCTGTTCCCGCTGGCGTGGCTCGCCGAGGCTGGTGGCCGGATCACCGGGCGCGAGCCGTTCCTGACGCTGGATGCGCTGCGCATGGCGGCGCACCACATGTATTACACCAGCGCCAAGGCGGAACGCGAACTGGGCTATACCGCGCGCCCGGCAGCGGCGGCGCTGGCGGATGCGATAGAGTGGTTTCGCGCCGCCGGGATGATCCGCGCATGATCGGTGCCGGCTGGCTGGCGGTGGCGATCTGGACGCTGTTACTCGCCTCCGGCTTCTGGACGACGCGTGAGCGCGACGATGCGGCGCGGTTCCTCGAGCCGCCGCTCTGGCCCGATGTCGTCGCCGTGGTCCCCGCGCGGAACGAGGCGGATGTGATCGCGCGCTCGTTGCGGAGCCTGATGGCGCAGGAGTATCCGGGCCGGTTCCGTATCGTCCTGGTGGACGACAACAGCACCGACCGCACCGGCACGATCGCGCGAGAGCTCGACGCGGAACAGATTACCGTCATCGACGGCGCGCCGCTTTGTGCCGGGTGGACCGGCAAGCTATGGGCGTTGCATCAGGGCATCGCAGCAGCGGGCAAGCCAGCATGGCTGTGGCTGACCGACGCCGATATCGAACATGCGCCCGATACGCTGCGCCGGCTGGTCGGCATCGCCACGGGCGACCGGCGCAAGCTGGTGTCGTTCATGGCCCAGTTGCATTGCCGGACGTTGCCCGAGCGCATGCTGGTCCCGGCGTTCATTTATTTCTTCAAGCTGGTCTATCCATTCAACTGGATCAACCGGCCCGGTCCGTTGGCAGGCGCCGCGGGGGGCTGCGTGCTGGTCGAGCGCCGGGCGTTGGCGGCGGCGGGCGGGGTTGCGGCGATGCGCGGCGCGCTGATCGACGATTGTACGCTGGGTCGGCTGATCAAGCGGCAGGGGCCGATCTGGCTCGGCCTGACGCAACGCAGCCGCTCGATCCGGCCTTATGCCGGTGCCGGCGAGATCGGCGCGATGATCGCGCGGTCGGCCTATGCCCAGTTGCGCTACAATCCGGTGCTGCTGCTGGCGACGATTGCCGGGCTGGCGCTGGTGTTCGCCCTGCCGTGGGCGCTGGTGATCGCAGCGCAGGGGCGGGCATGGCAGCTCGGCGTGCTGGCCACCGGACTGATGGCGCTGTCCTGGCAACCGGTGCTGGCGTGGTATCGCCGTTCGCCGCTATGGGGGCTGGCGCTGCCGCTGGTCGCGGCGTTTTATGCCGGCTGTACGTTGGCGTCGGCGCTGGCCTATTATCGCGGTCGCGGCGGAATGTGGAAAGGGCGCGCGCAAGCGGTCGGATGAATCAAGCGGCTGCCATTGCTCCCGGACCCGATCTGGCGTCGGGGAAAGGCCACAGGGATGAAAATTTCCCGGTGGCCTCATGGCTGGTGAGAGCGGACGCCCGCGCGCCGATCATGGCCTATTACCGCTTCGCCCGCGCGGCGGACGACATCGCCGATCATCCCGCCGCCACGCCGCAGGACAAGTTGGCGCGCCTTGCCGCAATGCGCGCCGGGCTGGGCGGAGCGGGAGCGCAGGTCGCGATGGATCTGGCGGCGACGGCGCAGGCGCGTGGGCTGGACCTGGTTCATGCACAGGATTTGCTCGATGCGTTCGTGCAGGATGTCACGGTTCATCGCACCGCCGACTGGAACGCCTTGATCGCCTACTGTCGGCTGTCGGCGATGCCGGTGGGGCGCTGGGTAATGGATGTGCATGGCGAGGATCGCGCGCTGTGGCCGCTGTCCGACGCGCTCTGCGCCGCGCTGCAGATCGTCAACCACCTGCAGGATTGCGGCAAGGATTACCGCGCGATCGACCGCGTCTATGTGCCCTGCGACCTGCTGGACGCGGCGGGCGTCCCGATCGGTGCGCTGGGCGAAGCGCGGTCCAGTCCGGCCCTGCGCGCGGTCATTCGCGATTGTGCCGAGCGGACGCTGACGTTGCTGCGCCAGAGCGCGCCGTTCGCGGGCGTGATCAAGGACGCAAGGCTGGCTGCCGAGGTCGCGGTCATCCAGCGTCTTGCCGTCGATCTCGCCGAGGGCCTGACACGGCGCGATCCGCTGGGCGAGAACGTCCATCACTCCAAGCCGCGCGCGGCCTGGCTGGCGGCCGGCGCGGTGCTGCGGCTGGGCATGGCCAGGTTGCGAACATGAGCGAACTGGCCCCGTCGCTGCCGCCGGCATTGCGCGCCGCGGTCAGCAGCAGCAGCTTCTATGCCGGCATGCGCATCCTGCCGCCAGCAGAGCGCGAGGCAATGTTCGCAATTTATGGCTTCTGCCGGATCGTCGACGATATCGCCGACGATGAGGAAGCACCCCGCTCCGTCCGCGCCGCTGCGCTCGATGCGTGGCGCGGGCACATTGCCGGGTTATATACCGGCGGCGAAGCAGGCGAGGCCGCGTTCCTGACTCCGGCAATCCACCGCTTCGGCCTTGCCCAGGCCGATTTCATCGCGGTCATCGATGGCATGCAGATGGATGTCGATGATTTCATCCGCTGGCCGCCCTTCAGTCGATTGGACCTTTATTGCGACCGCGTCGCCTCGGCAGTCGGACGCCTGTCGGTGCGGGTATTCGGGATGGAGGAGGAGACGGGTATCCGCCTGTCGCATCATCTCGGCCGCGCGTTGCAGATGACCAATATCCTGCGCGATATCGACGAGGATGCTGCGATCGGCCGGGTCTATCTGCCGATGGAAGCCCTGCGCGCCGCCGGCATCCAGCCGACCACGCCGCCGGAGCTGGTGCGCGATCCCGGCGTCGATGCCGCCGCGCGCTGGCTGGTCCCGCATGCCCAGCGCCACTTTGCCGAAGCCGATGCCATCCTGCGCGCTCGGCCGAAAGGCTTGCTGGCAGCGCCGCGCCTGATGGAGAACGCCTATTCGCGCCTGCTGGAGCGGATGGTGAGGCAAGGCTGGGCGGCACCGCGCCGCCGGCTCAGCGCGTCCAAGCCGGCGTTGTTGCTGGCAGCGCTGCGGTTCTGGCTGTTTCCGTGAACAAGGCGTTCGTGGTTGGTGCGGGGCTGGCGGGGCTGTCGGCGGCGGTCGAACTGGCGCGTGCCGGGGTGAAAGTGCATCTGGCCGACAGCGCGCCGCGTGCCGGTGGGCGTTGCCGCAGTTACTATGACCCGCAGCTTGGCCAGACTATCGACAACGGCAACCATCTCGTCTTTTCGGGTAATCAAGCGGTGGGGCGCTATCTGGATACCATCGGCAGTTCGGGCGCGCTGCACGGCCCCGATCATGCCGATTTCGCTTTCCACGACGTGGCGACGGGCGAACGCTGGACCCTGCAGGTCAATGACGGGCGGCTGCCGTGGTGGCTGCTCGACAAGACCCGCCGCGCGCCGGGCACTCGGCTGAGCGAGTATGTGGTATTGGCGCGGCTGGCGCTGGCGAGGCGCGATGGGCGGGCCATCGGCGACAGGTTGCGGCCGGAGGGGCGGTTCTGGGAGCGATTGATCGAACCGATGCTGCTGGCAGTGCTCAATTGCCCGCCGGAGCAGGGTTCGGCGTGGCTGGCCGGGCGGTTTCTGCGCGAAAGTTTCCTGCGTGGCGGGCGCAACTGCCGACCGATGGTGGCGATGCCGACGCTGGACGCGGCGTTGGTCGATCCGGCGTTGCGCTGGCTGGCGCTGCGCGGCACCACGCCGCGCTTTTCGGCCCGGCTGCGCGGGCTGGAATTCAGCGGCGACCGGGTCGGCGCGCTGGATTTCGGCGCCGGGCCGGAGCCGGTCCACGATGCTGCGGTGGTGCTGGCGGTGCCGCCGTGGGTAGCCGGCGAACTGGTGCCGGGGCTGTTCGTGCCCGACCGGTTCTGTGCGATCGTCAATCTGCATTTTGCCCATGCGCCGCCGCCGGGCACGCCGTTGATCACCGCTTTGCTGGGCACGCTGGGGCAGTGGCTGGTGTGTCACCCGGACCGGATCTCGATTACGATCAGCGGCGCCGACGATATCGTCGATCGCGATCGCGCCGGGCTGGCGGCGCAGGTCTGGGACGAAGTGCAGCGCGCGTTGGGGATTACCGCGCCGCTGCCGCGCTGGCAGGTGGTCAAGGAAAAGCGCGCCACTTTTGCCGCCACCCCCGCTCAGGATGCGTTGCGGCCGCCGGTGCGGACACGCTGGCGCAACCTGTTCCTGGCCGGCGACTGGGTGCAGACCGGCCTGCCCGCCACCATCGAAGGCGCACTGCGTTCCGGCGACAGTGCCGCCAGGCTGGCGATGGGGCAACGCATGCGTTATGGCGCAGGGGCATGATCCAGACGCCAGACCTGCTGCTCGCCGCAAGCTCGGACAAACTGGACGCGGCGCTGGACGCGGCGGCGCGTGCGCTGGGCGATGACCAGCAAGCCGATGGCCATTGGGTGTACGAGCTGGAGGCCGATGCCACGATCCCGGCGGAATATGTGCTGCTGCGCCATTATCTCGGCGAGCCGGTGGATGCCGCGCTGGAGGCGAAGATCGCCACCTATCTGCGTCGCCGCCAGTCGCCCGATCATCATGGCTGGCCGCTGTATCACGATGGCGGCTTCGACGTCAGCGCCACGATCAAGGCTTATTATGCGTTGAAAATGATCGGCGATGCTCCCGCTGCGCCGCACATGGCGCGCGCCCGAACCGCCGTGCTGGCGGCGGGCGGAGCCGAGGCGGGCAATGTCTTTACCCGCATCCAGCTGGCGCTGTTCGGGGCCGGGCCATGGCGCGCGGTGCCGACCATCCCGCCCGAACTGATCCTGGCGCCCCCATGGTTCCCGGTCCACCTCAGCCGCATGTCCTATTGGGCGCGCACCGTGGTGGTGCCGTTGCTGGTGCTGTGCGCGCTGAAACCCCGCGCCCGTAACTGGCTGGGGGTGCACATCGATGAGCTGTTTTCAGGCCGATCGGCGCGGCTTTCCAGCAAGGCGGAGCATGTCCACAAGGGCTGGCGGCTGTTCTTCGACACGCTCGACAGGGTGCTCAAGCGCGGCGACCGCTGGTGGCCGGCAAAGCTGCGGGCAACCGCGATCCGGCGCTGCGAGCGATGGGTCACGCAGCGGCTCAATGGCCAGGACGGGCTGGGCGCGATCTACCCGGCGATAGCGAACAGCGTGATGATGTACGACGCGCTGGGCTATGCGCCCGACCATCCGCACCGCGCCACAGCCCGTGACGCGGTCGAACGGCTGCTGATCTTCAAGGATGACGAAGTCTATTGCCAGCCCTGCGTCTCGCCGGTGTGGGACACCGCGCTGGCCGCACACGCCATGCTGGAAGTGGGCAGCGATGAGGCGGTGGCACGCGCCAATCGCGCGCTGGACTGGCTGCGGCCCCGGCAAGTGCTGAGTGTCGCCGGCGACTGGGCCGACCAGCGCCCCGGCGTGCGCCCCGGCGGCTGGGCGTTTCAATATAACAACGACTATTACCCCGATCTCGACGATACCGCGGTGGTGGTGATGGCGATGGATCGCGCGGCGGGCATCGGCAAAGGCGCGAACGGTGAGGCGATCGCCCGTGCCCGCGAGTGGGTCGATGGCCTGCAATGCGCCGACGGCGGCTGGGGCGCTTTCGATGCCGACAATACCAGTTTCTACCTCAACAACCTGCCCTTTGCCGATCACGGCGCGCTGCTCGATCCGCCCACCGCCGATGTCACCGCGCGTTGCGTGTCGATGCTGGCGCAGCTTGGCGAGGGCGTGGACGCGCCCCGCATGGCAACCGCGCTGGCGTGGCTGGAACACGCGCAGGAACCCGAGGGTAGCTGGTTTGGCCGGTGGGGTGTCAATTACATCTACGGCACCTGGTCGGTGCTGTGCGCGCTGGGCCGCGCCGGGATCGCGCGCGAACAGCCGATGGATCGCCGCCGCCGCCGACTGCGCATCGCGCGCGGTATAGAATTCCGAAGCATAGGGATCCGCGACCTCGGCGCAGCCGCCGGTGTCGGGGACGATCAGCGGCAACCCGCCGGCCATTGCTTCGGACGCGACCAGCCCGAACGGCTCGGCCTCCGACCCGTGAATCAGCGCGTCGCAGCTCGCGACGATACGCGCGAGCCGCTCGCGGTCATAGACCGGGCGGAACATGCGGATGTGCGGCGAGCCCGCGATCCGCGCCTCGATCTGGCGGCTCTCGACG